>NZ_JAWOVM010000115.1:0-10629 GCF_033339895.1 Vibrio sp. 1751 | reverse complement strand
GAACCTGTGATAGAATCTGCGACTTGAATGTGAGTAATAAGGCGTGTATTTTTGCTCGCCTATATACGTTATACCGAAACTTATCGTTGCAGGTGCTTCTCAGGTTTGATGTCTAAGAGGTCAGATATTGTGAGCTTCGGTATAAATCTTAAATATTAAAGAGGATAAATCATGCGCATCATTCTTCTAGGTGCTCCAGGTGCAGGTAAAGGCACACAAGCAAACTTCATCATGGAAAAATACGGTATTCCACAAATCTCTACTGGTGATATGCTTCGTGCTGCTATCAAAGCAGGTACAGAGCTTGGTAAACAAGCTAAAGCTGTTATTGACGCTGGTCAGCTAGTTTCTGATGAAATCATCCTTGGTCTTATCAAAGAGCGCATCGCTCAAGAAGACTGTGCAAACGGTTTCCTACTAGATGGTTTCCCACGTACTATCCCTCAAGCTGACGGCCTAAAAGAAATGGGCGTAGACGTAGACTACGTTATCGAATTTGACGTTGCAGACGATGTAATTGTTGAGCGTATGGCTGGTCGTCGTGCTCACCTTCCTTCTGGTCGTACTTACCACGTGGTTTACAACCCGCCTAAAGTGGAAGGTAAAGATGATGTAACTGGTGAAGATCTTGTTGTTCGTGATGACGACAAAGAAGAAACAGTACGTGCTCGTCTAGGTGTTTACCACGAGCAAACTGCGCCACTAATCAACTACTACGGCAAAGAAGCTGAAGCAGGCAAGACTAAGTACCTTAAGTTTGATGGTACTAAGCAAGTAGCTGAAGTTAGTGCGGATATCGAGAAAGCACTATCTTAATTTGCTGAAGTCAAAAATTTAATATTTTGATATATTGAAAGCGGCCCAAGTGGTCGCTTTTTTTAGTTTACTCGTAAACATATATCTAATTAACTTCAGCTCGGCTATTCGTTACTTCGAGGTTACTTAAATATATGAACCAAGCCGTTTACCATGAATAGGATGTTATGAAAGAGAATAATAAACAGGGTGTACTCCTAGTTAACCTGGGAACTCCTGACGCACCAACCGCTCCTGCCGTAAAGCGCTTTTTAAGTCAGTTTCTTCATGATCACCGAGTGGTAGACATGACTCGATGGCTTTGGTGTCCACTATTGCACGGCGTTATCCTTCCTATCCGAGCTCCTAAAGTTGCCAAACTCTATCAATCAGTATGGATGGAAGAGGGCTCGCCGTTGATGGTGTACTCTAAACGCCAAACTGAAAAGTTAGCACAAAAGCTTGATATACCTGTAGAGCTTGGTATGACGTATGGTAACCCAAGTTTACAATCAGGCTTTGAAGCCCTATTGGCGCAAGGCGTTGATGAAGTCATTGTTTTACCTTTGTATCCGCAATACTCGGGCACAACAACGGCAGCGGTTTCTGACGGAATCACTAAAGCATTTAAAAACCTGCCTGTGATGCCGGGCTTTAGCTTTATTCGTGATTATTACAATCACCCGAAATATATTGAAGCGTTAGCGCATTCAGTTCGTGAACATTGGCAAAAGAATGGCCAGGGAGATTACCTGCTGTGTTCTTATCATGGTATTCCAAAACGCTATGCTGACAATGGTGATGTTTACCCACAGCATTGTGAAGAGACGACTCGCTTGCTTGGGGAAGCGTTAGGTTTAAGCGAACAACAAATTGGCATGACGTATCAGTCCCGATTTGGGAGAGAAGAGTGGCTTCAACCTTATACCGATAAGACCCTAGAAGCACTTCCTGCAAAGGGTGTGAAAAATATTAATGTTGTGACCCCTGCATTTTCGTCAGATTGTTTAGAGACGTTGGAAGAGATCTCGGAAGAGTGTAAAGAGATTTTCCTTGAAGCTGGTGGCGAAAACTTTACCTACATCCCTTGTTTGAACGATAGTGAACTTCATATCGAGATGATGGTTGAGTTAGTTCAATCTAAACTTTAGATACAAAAAAGGGTCGCAATAGCGACCCTTTCTACGTTTAGTTGAGCGATCAAGCAACTTGTACTTGCTGCTCTTCTACTTGCTCTGCCGTGCTGTGCGTATTTTCAGCGCCATGCATCCAGCGAACGAGTGTATTAGAGAATAGGAGCAAAATTACGCCACTTACGGTTGCGCTGACCGCAATACCACTAAAGATAGCCATAGCGCCTAACTCGCCTACGTGAGAGCCCACATAGCCCGCAACATAGTTAGCAATCGCATTACAGCCAAACCATGCACCCATCATAAGTGAAGCTAAGCGAAGCGGTGCTAATTTAGTCACCAATGAAAGACCAATTGGTGATAAACACAGCTCGCCTAATGTGTGGAAGAAGAAAGCGCCGACCAACCATAACATCGATGTTTTTACTGTTGTATCTCCACCTTGTTCTAGCACTGCGCCAACCATACAAAGGAAACCAATCGCCAAGAAAAATAGTGCCATCGCAAATTTCACTGGCGAAGTAGGTTCACGTTTACCCAATTTTACCCAAAGGACAGCCAGAACTGGCGCTAGAGTAATAATGAAAAATGGGTTTAGTGATTGGAACCACGCAGCAGGAACTTCGAAACCACCAATCATGCGATCAGTATATTGTTGAGTGTAGATGTTCATCAGACCACCAGCTTGTTCAAAGCCTGCCCAGAAGACAATAGTGAATAAGCTCATGACCAGAATTACTTTTAGTCGATTCACTTCTTCTTTGGTGAGTGGCTGCTTCGTGGTGGCATTTTTGTTGTTTAGATCTCGTTTCGCCGCTGGTTCGCGACCAATATCACCAAGCCATGATTGAGCCAGTACCATTTGCATCACTAGGCTAACCAGCATACCCACACCAGCGGCAACAAAGCCAGCTTTCCAACCGTAAGAGGTTGTCACAGAGCCAGAAACGACGCCGGCAAGTAATGCACCTAAGTTGATACCCATATAAAAGATAGTGAATGCACCGTCACGACGGTTGTCACCTTCTTGATAAAGGTCGCCAACCATGGTTGAGATATTTGGCTTAAAGAGACCGTTACCAGTGATAAGTAGGCCAAGACCTAAATAGAAACTGTGTAGCGAACCAATACCTAAAGCATCAGCAGGAAGTGCAAGAGTAAACTGGCCGATGGCCATTAACGCGCCACCAAGCAAAATTGAGCGACGTTGACCTAAATAGTTATCTGCTAGGTAACCACCGATAAGAGGCGTGATATACACAAGCCCTGTGTATATGCCGTATAGGTCTAATGCGTCTTTGGTTGACCAGCCAAGGCCGCCGTTCATTGTTGTATCGGTGAGGTAAAGCACGAGAATGGCACGCATTGCGTAGTAAGAAAAGCGTTCCCACAGTTCTGTACCGAACAATAAGAACAGGCCACGTGGATGACCAAAATATTGATGTTGGTTTGACATAAGCTCTTCTAATAATAGTTATTACATTTTTTAACGACTTCTACGTATACAATGCAATTCAACGAGTGACAAATAATAAAATTTTGCCATTCAACTATTTTTGTTTGTTAAGTGGCTGTTTTTGATTAGATTTGCAGATTATATGATGGTGTATTGGTTGTATTACAAACTTAATTTCCATTTTTGCCTATGGACTTCTTTATCGTAAGTTGCTGAAGAATGTCGTTAATGCGAGCGATGTATAATCATACTTTTATAGATAAACTGAATATCAATGACTCAACTTTGGCTTAATGCTAGGATAAAAACAAAATAGAATTGGCTAGTAAAAAGATGAAACGTTGGTATCTACTTTATTGTAAACGTGGGGAGCAGGTTAGGGCGAAACAACACCTTGAAAACCAAGGTGTAGAATGCTTTTATCCAACTGTAGAAGTTGAGAAGATTTTGCGCGGTAAAAGACAAAAAGTCGAGGAGCCGCTGTTTCCTTGTTACGTATTCGCTTACTTTGATTATGAGCAAGGGCCAAACTTCACCTCAGTCCGCTCTACTCGAGGTGTTGTTGACTTTGTGCGTTTTGGTGCTCAACCGAAAGAAGTTCAAGGTGACTTGGTCTTCGAATTGATGCAGCTAGAAAAGTGTTGTAATGACAATACCGTTTCTGAATGTATGCCAAAACCAGGCGATCAAATTAGAGTTAAAAGCGGTCAATTTGCGGGCATAGATGCCATCTTCCAAGAACAAGATGGTGAGAAACGCTCAATTATGCTAGTTCAGATGATCACCAAGCGTGTGCCTGTCAGCATAGACAATAGTGATTTAGATTTAAAATAGCCTAATTCCATCAAACATAAAAAGAGGTGCAAAAGCACCTCTTTTTGATCGTATCTAATTTTCTGTCTGTTTTAAAAGGGTTGGACGAACCGACCCTTATCTTTATCGTAGAGAATTAGTATGAGTCGTTGTGAACGGTCTGTACTGCACGACCTGATGGGTCAACACAGTTTTGGAACGATTCATCCCATTCAATCGCCTTCGCTGAAGAACACGCTACTGAAGGGCCTCCTGGTACACACTCTGCTGCTGATGGAAGTGGGAATAACTCTTCAAAGATTTCACGGTACACGTAGCCTTCTTTTGTCGTTGGCGTGTTGTATGGGAATCGATATTGAGCTGTTTCCATCTGCTGGTCTGTCACTTTCTGTTCCGCGACTTCTTTCAGCGTATCGATCCAGCTGTAGCCAACGCCATCAGAGAATTGCTCTTTTTGACGCCATGCGATCGATTCTGGCAGGTAGTGCTCGAAGCACTCACGAAGGATGTGTTTCTCCATTTTACCGTTGCCACACATCTTGTCTGCTGGGTTCAAGCGCATTGCTACATCAATGAACTCTTTATCTAGGAAAGGTACGCGTCCTTCAACTCCCCATGCTGCCAGCGACTTGTTAGCACGAGCACAGTCGAACATGTTCAGAGCAAGCAGTTTACGCACTGTCTCCTCGTGGAACTCTTTCGCGTTTGGCGCTTTGTGGAAGTACAGGTAGCCACCAAAAATTTCGTCAGCGCCCTCACCAGACAATACCATCTTGATACCCATCGCTTTGATCTTGCGACCCATTAAGAACATAGGTGTTGATGCGCGGATAGTCGTCACGTCATACGTTTCAATGTGGTAAATCACGTCACGAATCGCGTCCAAACCTTCTTGAATCGTGTACGTCATTTCGTGGTGAACGGTACCAATTTGGTCGGCAACTTCGCGAGCGGCTTTCAGGTCAGGCGCGCCTTCTAGGCCAACAGCAAAAGAGTGCAGTTGAGGCCACCAAGCTTCAGACTTTTCATCATCTTCAATACGCATCGCTGCAAAGCGTTTTGCTACCGCAGATGTAATAGAAGAATCTAGACCACCTGAAAGAAGCACACCGTAAGGCACGTCAGTCATTAGTTGGCGTTTAACAGCCGCTTCTAGCGCTTCCGTCAATTCTTCTTTGCTAGTGCTGTTACCTTGTACTGCTGCGTACTCGTTCCAGTCACGAACATAGTAACGTGTTGGCTGAGTATCTTTAGAGCTGTAGTAGCTACCAGGAGGGAATTCACTTACTGTTTTACATACTGGAACAAGAGCCTTCATCTCTGATGCCACATAGTAGTTACCATGCTCATCGTGACCTTGATAAAGAGGGATAATACCAATATGGTCACGGCCGACTAAATACTCATCTTTTTCTTCGTCGTAGAGCACAAAAGCGAAAATACCGTTTAGTTCTTCAAGGAGATCTGCACCCATATCTTGGTAAAGTGCAAGAATGACTTCACAGTCTGAATCGGTTTGAAATTCGTACTTTCCTTCGTAACGAGCACGAATTTCTTTATGGTTGTAGATTTCACCATTGACGGCAAGGATGAGCTTCTTATCAGGGCTGTATAGCGGCTGTGCACCACTATTTAGACCAACAATCGCCAAGCGCTCGTGCGCTAAAATAGCACGCTCTGAAGAGTAAATCCCAGACCAGTCTGGGCCACGGTGACGAAGTTTTTTCGACATCTCTAATGCGATAGGGCGCAATGCGGCTGCATCGCTTTTAATGTCTAAAATGCCAAATACTGAACACATACTACATCCTTACTAAACTAAACAATTTCTAATCGGTATGGTTTAAATTTGCCATTACTAATAAAAAAAGCAACGTTTTGTGATTAAAAAAATGATAAAAGGCCTTGTTGCATGGAAAATATTTAACTCAACCGTTGTTTTGGTGAATGAGATCAAGGTTTGGTATAAAAACTATACAAAAAAGGCTTTCTATCAATAGAAAGCCTTCCGAAAAATATCAGTGCTGTTGCTTATTTAATTGGTGTGAATTTAGGTTGAAGTTGTTTACAGACGTGTCGAGCAAAACCGCTACCAGCTTCACTATAAATATTGAATGCTGCGTCAACGCCATTTTCAAGTAAGCCTTCCAATTGATCTGGGTATTCGGCGATAGCGGCAATTTGCCCCTTATATTTTCTGCGTTTAAGCTGCTCAAGTGCTGTTTGGTTACCTTGATGATGTGGCATTGCAAGCAGAACCAGTTTTACATGACCTGTATCTAAAATTCGCTCCCAGAAATCCGGGTCGGTGGCATCACCAGAAATCACATTTCTTCCCTCTGAACGATGATGATGTGCAGCGTCTTCACGAATTTCTATACCCAATGAAATTTTGCCATAGCGTGAACGTAGCTCATCATAAGCGCCGGTTCCAATACGCCCCATACCTAAGATCAATACTTGGGCATGACCTGGGTTGATGAGTTGGTCGCGTTGATTGAGCTTTTCTACCGCTGTCTCTTGCAGCCACTTACCTGAATGTTGATAAATTTTATGGCTAAGGCGGTTAAGTGGCGCGGAAATTACAAAGGATACCGACACCGCAACCGCAATCGCAGCAAGCATATCACTTGGCATCCAGCCCATTTTATAGGCCAACCCAGCAACAATAAGACCAAACTCACTGTAGTTAAATAGTGATAAAGAGGCGAGCAAAGAGGTACGTACTCGAAACTTAAAATGATTAATAGTGACGAAGTACAAGAGTCCTTTGATTGGTAGCAGTAAGATAAATAGCAGGGCGAGAACGACGCCATTCACGCTCAATGAGGCGGATAAGCCAATGTTCAAAAAGAAGCAGACTAAAAAGAGCTCCTTCATATTGAATAATGACTTGGATAGTTCTGAGGCTTTTAGGTGACCTGCGAGTAGCATGCCTAAAATTAGCGCACCCAAGTCTGGTTTCATCCCGACCAACTCGAATAGCCCAGCACCGACAACAAGCGCGAAGAAAATACCGAATAGCACCAGCATTTCGCCGTGGCCAACTTTATCGAGCAGCTTATAGAATAGGGGACGAAGGAAAGGCAGTGCGAACAAACCGATGGCATACCATTCTGGGACTTTTCCGGTTGAAGCAGTCAGGAATACTACGGCAAAAATATCTTGCATAACCAAGATACCGATCGCGAGTGTGCCGTAGGTCGCGTTCATTTCGCCTTTTTCTTGCAATGCTTTTACGGCAAAAACGGTACTAGAGAACGATAGTGCAAAAGCTAAAAGCAGGATTTGGCTGCCGTCCATACTGGCTAGCGAAGTCAAGCCCAGTAGTTTTAAGCCGGATAACGCTAGGGCAAAAAAAGCGGTAGAGAGTATGTTGTGGGCGGTTGCCCCTCCCCATATTTCTTTGGACAGCAGGGTTTTTACATCGAGCTTGAGTCCAATAGTAAACAGAAGAAGAGTAACACCAAGATCTGCGAGAGTGACGATAACGTCATTGCTTTGGTAACCAAATGCATGCAAGCCAAATCCAGCTAGTAGAAAACCAACGAGGGGAGGGAGGCTGCATTTAAGCGCAATAAAACCAGCTAAAAAAGCGGCTGTAATTAGAATAATTTCCATACTGTTAAGCTGTATTCCTGATATACAAAAACGGGCTGTGAAAACACAGCCCGAGATTGTAACTCAATTGGTTGTATAAACTTAGTCTTCCAGTAACTTTTGTAACAAAACTCCGTTTAGCATAGCGCGTTTAATCATCGCAAATGCGCCCATCGTTGGCTGCTTATCAATGTGAGAAGCCACGATAGGGAGGTCGTTATGGAAAGTTTTAAGAGATTGATTCTCTACGTTGCGTTGAATTGCAGGGAAAACAATATCTTGTGCTGCAGTAATATCGCCAGCAATTACAATTTTCTGTGGATTAAATAAGTTAACCGTAATCGCAATCGCTTTACCTAGCTGGTTGCCCACTCGCACTAAACTCTGTTTCGCAAGTTCATCACCATTCATTGCGTGCTGACATACCGCTTCAATTGTGATGTTTTCAAGGTCGGTTAAGCTTGATTCGTATCCTTGAGTAATCAGTTGCTTCACTCGTTGAATAATCGCTGGGTTTGCAGCTACGGTTTCTAAACAGCCAAAGTTTCCACATTGGCATTGCTCACCAAGCGGGTCAATTTGGATATGACCAATTTCACCGACGTTGCGGTTAAAACCAAGAAAAACCTGGCCGTTAACGATAATACCTGCGCCAGTACCGCGGTGGACGCTAACCAAAATAGAATCCTGGCAGTCTTGGCTTGCTCCAAAGTAGTGCTCAGCCAACGCCATGCCACGTACGTCGTTGCCAACAAAGCATGCTGTATTAAACTTCTCTCCAACAATTTCACCGAGAGCAAGATTATCGATATCGGTATTAGGCATGTATTCGACCACGCCAGTTGTTGGGTTAACAAGGCCCGGTAAAGTGATGCCGATAGCGATGAGTTGATCAATTTTGTCTTCGCAACGGCTTACGAAATCTTTTAATAAATCGATAAGTCCTGCGATTAAGTCTGCTTGGTTAGTGTAGTGCAGTTCATGCTGATCTTCTGCCAGCGCGGTACCACCTAAATCGTATAAACTGAACTGTACGTAATCTCGACCTAAGCGAACGGCAATCGAATGAAAAGGTTTGACTTCAGTAGTCAAAGAGATCGCACGACGACCACCAGTTGAAGCTTGTTGGGCGACCTCCTTAATAAGGCCGCGCTCTAAAAGTTGGCGGGTTATTTTGGTAACACTAGCAGGCGCGAGCTGACTCACGTCCGCGACTTGAATACGGGAGATAGGACCTTGCTGATCAATCAGCCTATATACCGCAGCGCTGTTAAGCTGTTTTACTAAATCTACATTACCAATCTGTCCGCCATTCATGCTTAATTTTGCTCGTATTGTCCGTTAACAACCGTCGCTTTTACTTTAAAGTCACGATCGAAAATAGTCAGGTTTGCAACCATCCCTTTTCGAACTCGGCCAAGGCGATCCTCAACACCAATTGCTGTTGCTGGGTATAACGTGGCCATTCGTAGAGCTTCGTCTAAAGCGATCCCCGCGTGCTCAACTGAATTCTGAACTGCTTCAATCATTGTCAAAGCTGAGCCGCCTAGCGTGCCATTTTCATCAACACACTTACCATCTCGGTAATATACTTTCTTACCGACAAAAATAAAGTGATCAATGTTAGCACCTGCTGGAGCTGTGGCATCCGTCACCAAAACAAGCTTTTCACCTTTGATTTTATGAGCAATTCGGATGTTTGCGTAGTCGACGTGAAAACCATCAGCAATAATGCCAGCATATACGTCAGGAGTATCGTAAATTGCACCAACAACTCCTGGTTCACGACCAACCATTGGTGTCATTGCATTAAAGAGGTGTGTAGCAAAAGTAATGCCTGCTTCAAAGCTTTTACGTGCTTCGGCGTAGGTTGCATTTGTGTGGCCAATTGAAACTACGATGCCAGCAGCCTTTAATCGCGCAATATGCTCTGGGTCGTTATGCTCAGGTGCTAGTGTTACTTTCGCTACGATATCGGCGTTTGCGCAGATAAGGTCGATCATGCTTTCGTCTGAAGGGCGAATAAAATCTACGTTATGGATGCCTTTTTTCGCGACGTTAAGGTAAGGACCTTCGAGGTGTAAACCAAGCGATTGATTTTGATACTTGTTGTGGTACTCACGAGCTGCAGCAATTGCAGTTCGCATATCTTCATCAGATGACGTAATGAGTGTTGGCAGGAAGCTAGTACAGCCAGATTTGAGGTTTGCCTGGTGCATGATTTGCATTGTTTCAGGGGTAATTGCATCGTTTAGCATTACACCGCCACAACCGTTCAACTGCAGATCGATAAAGCCTGGGCTTAGATTAGCGCCTGTAAGGTCTTTTACTTCGATGCTTTGAGGTAGCTCAGAAACCGGCACAATAGATTGAATAAGATCGTTTTCGATGATGACCGCATGATCGGTAAGAACATCACTACCGGTATAAATTTTACAGTTACTTAGCGCGTACATAGTCAGCTAGTCCTTATAGATGAGAATTCAATTTCTATATCGTTATCTAAGTAGAGACTGCTTCAGTCATATGGGTACTTAGTTTGTATCACTGAATTAGATAACGAGTCACATACAGCAAGTCGCGTTTTATCGATGTTATTGTCATAGTAACTAACTGAAAAGTAATAATTGTATGGTTTTTTATGATTCTTTTTCAGAGCAAAGTTACAGTGATTTACCCGCCTAGATACCAAAATAACACTGATTCTGCCTTGCATAAAGTGCGAGAATATTATCTTTAAAACGCCATTTTTTCGTATAATAAAATAAGTTTTATGATCTCGCTAGCAAAAACCTTTCGAAAGGGCAAATTGTGGTGATTATGATCACAAAC
>NZ_JAWOVM010000114.1:0-10711 GCF_033339895.1 Vibrio sp. 1751 | reverse complement strand
ATATCTTCGTCTAAATCGTAGCTCATACGTTACCTTTAAAATCCAAGACTGGACAACAAGTCATCGACTTCGTCCTGCGATGAAACCGCATCTTCTCTCAGTTCTGGATGAAGAATCGGGCCTTCGGCTTCGCTTGTTTGTGTATTCTTTTTATCTGCCGGTTCTGACAAAACTTGAATGTGTTCTTCAAGTTTATTTCCAGAGAATACGGTTAGGATTTCCACTAAGCGGCCTTCAACTTCATTAACCAACGTAATTACGCGGCGAATGATTTGGCCAGTTAGGTCTTGGAAGTCTTGCGCCATGAGAATTTCGGTCAACTGGCCGCGCAATTCAGTGCTGTCCCCTTCGACTTGCACTAATAGCCCGTCGATTCGGTGGCACAGTGCTTTAAATTCGCTTAATTCTATGCGCCCGTGCATGAGTTCATTCCATTGAGGACGAACTTTTAGAAGGCAATCATGCAGGTTGTCAGCGATAGGAAGGCAGCAGTCGACCGCATCCATTGTTTTGTTGGCTGCAAGCTCTGTCTTCTCGATCACATAATTGAGACGATCCCTAGCGTTAGGGATTTCGTCTTTCGCAATTTCGGTCATGCGCTGATCGAGACTGAACTGCTTGAGTGATTCGTGAAGGTCTCGAGTTAACGCTCCAATTTCTTGCAGCATTGGGTTATCGGCACCTTCGTAGATCGAGGCAACAAGCATATTGGCTTGGTCTTGTTCCCCGTTTTCTAGCATTTGAACGAGTGACTTCGCCTGCTCTAGTGAGATCATTCTGAATAGACCCTTTTACGTTTAGTTCTTCTTATCACTTTGAAAACGCTAAACGAGTCATTTAATAGGTATTTAATAATTGGTATGAATGACTCGAATAACAAAGAGAAAGAGAGAGTTATAAACGCTCGAAAATTTTATCTAATTTTTCTTTTAATGTTGCAGCAGTAAATGGCTTAACAATGTAGCCGTTTACACCTGCTTGAGCAGCTTCAATGATCTGCTCACGCTTCGCTTCAGCCGTGATCATTAGAACTGGCAGATGCTTAAGTTCTGCATCCGCGCGGATGTGTTTAAGCAAATCGATGCCTTGCATACCTGGCATGTTCCAGTCAGTTACAACAAAATCGAAGTCACCTTTTTTCAGCATTGGTAATGCGGTTAAACCATCGTCCGCTTCTTGAGTGTTATTGAAACCCAAGTCACGAAGCAGGTTTTTAACAATACGGCGCATTGTTGAGAAATCATCAACAATAAGGATCTTCATGTTTTTATTCAAAATTGCCTCCACTGAATCGTAAAATCAGTGTTTTTAGTCATTTTGTGTCCACGCACTGAGCTTGGTACGTAAACGTTGCATCGCTTGACTCAGTATTTGACTTACGCGAGATTCGCTTACGCCTAACACATCGCCAATTTCTTTCAAATTGAGTTCTTCATCATAATAAAGCGAAAGAACCAAAGCTTCACGCTCTGGAAGCTGTTTTATTGATTCAACCAGTGCTTTTCGAAATGATTCATCAACTACCCCTTTGAATGGGTTGCTGTCATCGGTTTCATCCGCCGGTGAAATCACATCATCAGAAACGCCTAAATCTTCAATACCGACTAATTTTGAGCAGTTGATATCGGTAAGAGCACTATGATATTGATCCAGTGTCATACCGAGATGCGTGGCTACTTCAGAATCAGTAGGATCTCGATTTAATTCGCCTTCCAGCTCCGCAATCGCTTGGTTAATCTCTCGATTATTTTTATGAACAGAACGCGGTACCCAATCGCCTTTACGCATGTCATCTAACATTGCGCCACGAATACGGATACCTGCATAAGTTTCAAAGCTCGCACCTTTAGAACCATCATAATTCTGCTGAGCTTCGATAAGACCGATCATGCCGGCCTGAATTAAATCCTCTACCTGAACACTCGGCGGTAAACGGCCTAGTAGGTGGTGAGCAATGCGCTTAACCAACACTGAATAACGTTCAATGAACGCCTGCTGGCTATTAAATTTGCCATGTTGGTCATAGGTTATCGCTTTATTCACCAAAAGGGTCCTCTGCGAATTCGGTACGATTTAGCAACCTTTCCACAAAAAATTCCAAGTGTCCACTTGGTGTTTTCGGTAGTGGCCACGTCAACGCTTTGTTTGCTAGTGAGCTGATAGCTAAAGCGGCAGGCGAGCGTGGGAACGCATCAACGACAATTTTTTGTCTTTTTACAGCCTGTCGTACTTTATCATCTAATGGAATACATGCTACGAGTTCAAGGCTAACATTCAAGAATCGCTCTGTGACTAGTGTCAACTTTGCAAACAATTCTCGCCCTTCACGGTAGCTTCTGACCATATTTGCTACAACTTTAAAGCGTTGAACTTGGTGTTCTTTACTCAACAGCTTGATTAATGCATAGGCATCTGTGATTGACGTCGGTTCATCACACACAACTACAACCACATCTTGAGCTGCTCGCGAAAAACTGATTACCATGTCAGAGATACCAGCAGCGGTATCAATCAGCAGGACATCCATTTCGTCTTCAAGACTACCAAATGCTCGAATGAGTCCAGCATGCTGAGCGTGAGAAAGCTCTGTCATGCTCTGTGTGCCAGAAGTTGCAGGAATTATCTTTATACCATAAGGCCCTTCGACAATCGCATCTTTTAGCTCACATTCACCCGCTAAGACATGTCCTAGATTACGTTTTGCACGAATTCCGAGCATCACGTCCACATTGGCCAGACCTAAATCAGCGTCGAGAACCATCACCTTCTTGCCTTGGCGAGCCATACAAATCGCCAGACCCAGTGTTACGTTTGATTTCCCCACACCACCTTTGCCGCCAGTAACAGCAATCACTTTGGTCAACGATGGTTGTGTTAAGCGACGGAGGCCGCTTGCTTGATCGTGTATCATATTCTCAGTCATAGTAGTCCGCCGCCTTAGAGTCCTTCACTGTCACTGTTCCAAAAGTGAGGTTCGTTCTCTGTCGACTTCTCTAACAGTTCATTTGCTTTCGCAAGCATATATTTTGGTTGCGCTATCACAATGTCTTCTGGTACGCGCTGACCATTAGCGATGTAAGCTACTGGCATTGCGTTTTGAATCACTACACTGATGAATTCGCCTAGGCTTAATGACTCATCAAGCTTCGTCATAATACAACCCGAAAGTGGTATACGTCGGAAGTGATCCAGCGTTTCTTGTAGAACACGACGTTGTGCGGTAGCCGGCAAAACAAGGTAGCTGTGAATCACTTCTCCGCTCTCTTGCATTAGAGTGTCGAGCTGCTCGGAAAGCCTCACATCTCGTTGCCCCATCCCTGCCGTATCGACCAAAATCAGTCTTCTGTTTCTTAGCTGATATATAACATCGGCTAACTCGTTAGAATCTTTAGCAACTCTTACGGGACAACCCATGATTCTTCCGTAAATTGAGAGTTGCTCATGTGCACCTATGCGATATGTATCTGTTGTCACAAGGGCCACATTGTCGGCACCGTATTCCATGGCTGCGCGTGCTGCGAGTTTCGCTACGGTTGTTGTTTTCCCAACCCCCGTCGGACCCAACAATGCGACTACGCCACCACGTTTTAAAATGTCCTGTTTAGGAATATTGATTTGATCCGCCACCAGCGACAATAACGCTTTCCACGCTCGCGCTGGCTTTGTATCTTCCGGGATATAACAGGCCATCTGGTCTGCTAACTCCGGAGAAACGCCCATTCGCTCTAAGCGCTTAATCAGCATTGCTCTTAGCGGCTCACGGCGTTCTACTTCTTGCCACATCAGGCCAGAAACTTGGTGCTCCAACAGACGACGAATTGACGTCATCTCTTCGCGCATGCTTTCTAGCTCATCGGCCGATTCGTCACGCTCATCACTTGGGCGACGTCGGTCATATCGCGTCGGGTCCAGCTTGGGCGTCGGACGTTCAAATCGATTGTCCTGTGCGATTAGCTTCGCCAAAGGTGAATCTGGTTGATATGGCGCTGGCTTTTCTTGGTTGTAGCAGTCGCGATGCTTATTTTGGCGTTGCAGCAAAGCAGAGAGCGAATCTTCATTTTCTGCTACGTGATCGTCAGCATCTGCTGCACCACCGCTATATTGCTTAAGCATATTAGCGAATCGCTGCGTCATTGAGCCTGTTTTTTCATTGTTACTGTTATTACTGTTCAGGCTAATTTTATCTTCATCTAAATGACGATCTTGGTAACGATCAGCAGAAGACGATGACATTTGACGATGTTCGTTATAGCGATTCGATTGAGAAGCACCGCGATTTTGCTGTGACGCTGCGCTTGCTTGAGACGGATTAGATTCACTATCTATCGCCGCAACAATCGCTACTCCACCAGCCACTTTCTTGTTTGACATGATCACCGCTTCCGCGCCTAAGTCCTCTTTCACTTGGAGCAGCGCCGTTCTCATGTCTTTGGCAAAAAATCGCTTTATTTTCAAACTATGAATCCATTAATGATGCGTGAGATCAGTTACCCACGGCTTGCACAATTCTGATCTGTTTTTCATCCGGGATTTCTTGGTAAGACAGTACCCGGAGATTAGGTATTGTGTTCTTCACAAATTTCGCCAACGTCGAGCGTAATACACCAGAAGTAAGCAGAACGGCAGGTTCGCCTTTCAGTTCTTGTTCCTGTGTCGCTTGGCTTAGTGAAGACTGCAATCGCTCAGCGAGTCCCGGTTCAATCCCCGCGGATTCGCCTCCTGATGCTTGCATAGTTTGATGCAATATTTGTTCCAGTTCAGGTATCAAAGTAATCACTGGTAACTCAGGCTCTATACCATTGATTTCTTGAACAATTAGACGTTTAAGACTAATTCGAACTGCTGCCGTCAATATGTCAGCTTCTTGACTCTTACTTGAGTACTCAGCCAAAGTTTGAACAATCGTGCGAATATCGCGGATTGGAATGGCCTCGTTTAACAAGTTTTGTAGGACTTTCACCACCACACCTAATGGTAATTGGTCAGGAACAAAGTTCTCGACTAACTTAGGCGCGCTGCGTCCCAACATTTCTAATAAATTCTCTACTTCTTCATGACCAATTAGCTGTGATGCGTTGTTGGTCAATAGCTGGCTTAGGTGCGTCGCTAATACCGTTGATGAATCAACAACCGTATAACCCAGAGCCTGCGCGTGCTCACGCTGATCTTCTCGGATCCATACGGCTTCCAGTCCAAAAGCAGGGTCAATGGTTGGCTCACCATCAATCATGCCATACACCTGACCTGGGTTAATCGCTAGCTCTTGATCCGGACGAATCTCTGCTTCGCCCACCGCAACCCCCATCAATGTAATTCGGTAACTGTTTGGGGTCAGCTCAAGATTGTCACGAATATGAACCGCTGGAATTAGGAACCCAAAATCTTGCGATAACTTTTTACGCACGCCTTTTACGCGCTCTAGCAGTTCCCCACCTTGGTCTCTGTCCACCAAAGGGATTAAGCGATAACCGACTTCCAAGCCAATAATATCGACTGGCTGGACGTCATCCCAAGACAGTTCGCGCTGTGAGGAAGGTTCTGTACCTTCGTCTGCTGTTGCTGGTAAAGCGGGCTCTTTCGCTTTCTGCTTCTGCCGTTTGTCGATGAAATATGCCGCTGCACCGGCCGCGACTGCCAGGCTCAAAAACGCAAAGTGTGGCATGCCCGGTACGATACCCATCACACCAAGAATAGCCGCAGTAATCATCAGCGCTTTTGGGTTGTCGAACATCTGGAAAACCAGTTGTTCACCCATGTCTTCATCGGTGTTTTGGCGCGTCACCATCATTGCCGCTGCAATCGACAGCAATAGCGATGGGATTTGTGCGACCAAACCATCACCGATTGTCAGTAAGGTATAGATTTCAATCGCTTCACCGAAACCCAATCCATACTGCGCCATACCGATCGACAGACCGCCGACGATGTTGATAAACAGAATCAAAATACCGGCAATCGCGTCACCTTTTACGAACTTCGAGGCACCATCCATCGAGCCATAGAAATCCGCTTCTTTGGTCACTTCAAAACGACGAACTCTTGCCTGCTCTTGGTCTATCAATCCGGCATTCAAGTCGGCATCAATCGCCATTTGCTTACCCGGCAACGCATCAAGCGTAAAGCGAGCACTTACCTCAGAGATACGACCCGCACCTTTGGTCACCACCATAAAGTTGATGATCATTAAGATGAGGAAAACCACTAGGCCGACCGCGTAGTTACCACCAATAACGACGTTACCGAACGCCTCAATTACGTTACCTGCCGCATTACCGCCTTCATGACCATGCAGTAAGACGACACGAGTCGAGGCAACGTTCAAAGCCAAGCGGAGCAACGTGGCGATCAGCAATACCGTTGGAAAAGCAGCGAAGTCCAAAGGGCGACGTGTGTAAACGGTCACTAACAACACCACCATCGACAGCGCGATGTTAAAGGTGAAGAACATATCCAGCAAAAATGCTGGAATCGGCAGTACCACCATCGCTAGGGTGGCCAAAACCATCACCGGAGCACCAATAGCTGGCATTTCACGTTGAGGGATTCGTGGCAATTTATCTGCAAACGGCAGGCTTAACTTCATACTGCGAGAGATCTCTATCGATTGAAGCGTCACGTAAGCTCTTACTATTAATACGCGACCGCTTTAGCCTAAAAGTTTAGGTAGGGTTGATAATTAAAGCGTTTTAAGCAATCTATGTACCATAATTAGCGCCAAAATAATGACTAAACACTCAAATAGAGCTTAGCTTTTGATCAAACGAGCTTTTTTAAGGCTTTACCGCTTTTCGTATCAATGACGGTGCTCGGGCGGGATTGGCAAATCATAATCTTGAATTTTCGGGCGCTGTCCACCTCGTTTTCGGTATTGCTTCAATTGGAATACAAATGCCAAAACCTGAGCGACGGCAGTAAATAACCCATCGGGGATCTCTTGCTCGAGCTCTGTCGTGTGGTACAACGCACGAGCCAAAGGTGGTGCTGGCACAATCGTAATGTCATGTTCGCGGGCGACTTCTCGAATCTTCATCGCCATGTGGTCAGTACCTTTAGCGATCACGACTGGCGCACGGTCTGTCTTCTGTTTATAACGAAGCGCTACCGAGAAGTGCTCTGGGTTAGTAACAATAACATCAGCTTGAGGAACATCCGCCATCATTCGACGTTGAGCAGCTTCCCTTTGCAACATACGAATACGGCCTTTCACTTCCGGCTTACCTTCAGTCTCTTTGTATTCGTCTTTGACTTCTTGCTTGGTCATTTTTAACTGATCAGCGTGCTGCCAAATTTGAAATGGAATATCGATGGCAACCACAATCAATAGCGAGCAACTGATCAGCAAAATAAAGTTCAGCAAAATATCTAAAGCATGGAAGATGTTTTGCGGATACACATCCATGCTCAATTGAATCAGATCGGCCTGCGATACTTGGATCAAATAGATGGCGACACCAGTGACCAGAACCACTTTAAGGATTGATTTGATCAACTCTACCCAGCTTTGCATGCCAACCATTCGCTTTAAGCCGCTAAGCGGATTCATTTTCGACAGCTTGGGCATGGCTGCTTGGGCAGAAAAACTGATTCCTCCCACACCTGCTGCTCCAATCATGGCGGCGGTAAACAATGTCGCTAACACCAAAAATAGTGGGAACAACAAATCACTCATCGCGCCCAAAGCGATATCAAACAGTTTTGCAGTATCGAAAATCTCTTCTCGTTGAAGATCAAATAAACGGCTCATGATGGAAAACAATGAACGTGCTAACGCCTCGCCAAACCACATCAATGAAATGGCGCCAACGATCAGCACAGATGCTGATGCGAGCTCTTTAGATCGAGCGACCTGCCCCTTTTCTCTGGCTTGTTGTAACCGTCGGGGCGTGGCTTCTTCGGTGCGTTCCTGACCGTCTGATTCTGCCAAATCTTAGCACTCCAAGCGAATAAGCCGACAAATCTGCGCCTCACCCACTGTCCAGAACATTTCATAATGACTGTATAGACCAGCCAGTATGTACCAACAAAGTAATAGACCCACCATCAAAGCAAAAGCAAAACCAAGCGAGAAGATATTCAGCTGTGGTGCGGCACGGGTCATTACACCAAACGACAAGTTAATGGTCAGTAGTGCAATAATGCCGGATAGAGACATACTCAATGCCGTTTGGAACATAATACCAAGCCAGCCTGCCATTTCACGGAAATCAACCGCGTTGAACGAGCCGGAGCCAATCGGCAAAGTTTTAAAACTGAACACCACCAATTGCAGCATTTTTAAGTGTCCATCGGTGGCAAGGAAAAACATTGTCGTTAAGAACATGAATAACTGGCCAAGCAATGGCGTGTTCTGACCATTTGCGGGATCAACCATAGAAGCAAAGCCCAAACTTGATTGCATACCCAATATTTGACCAAGTAGGACAAAGGTTTGAATCATAAATTGAGTAACCATACCCATCGCTATGCCGATGATCATTTGCTCGGCAATGGTCATGAAGCCACGAAACGAGAGTAGCTCAATGTCCTGAGGTACGGCGGGGATGGCTGGCATGACAGCGAAAGTGATGGCTAAACCGAGGTAAAGGCGGATTCTTGGCGAAACAAATCGGGCCCCGGTTACTGTCATCACCATCAACATGGATGAGATACGAACATAGGGCCAGAAGTAGTTTGCGATCCAATCTAAGACAACGCTAGTGGGGTACTCCATAGGCGCCTCTAATAAAGCACCTGAGGTAAGCGTTCAATCAAGCCATAGAAATATTCCATCAACATTTGCGTCATCCAATGCCCAAACAGCATCAGGGCCAAAAGCGTGACAATCAAACGCGGTAAGAAGCTCAATGTTTGTTCGTTGATGGAAGTCGCAGCTTGAAAAATCGCGACTACAAGGCCGATAAGCAAGCTTGGGATGATAATAGCGCAGACCATGATAAGCACCATCCAAAGTGCTTCACGGAAAAGCTCGACAAACATTTCTGGTGTCATGTCTTATCCTCTATCTGCGCTTATCTAAAGGGCAAAGCTGCCCGCAAGTGTCGAGAGTATCAAGTTCCAACCATCGACCAATACGAACAACATCAACTTGAACGGCAACGAAACAATCATTGGTGACAACATCATCATACCCATTGCCATCAGTACCGAAGCGACTACAAGGTCAATGATCAAAAACGGCAAGAAGAGCATAAAGCCAATTTGGAATGCAGTTTTTAGCTCTGAGGTGATAAAAGCCGGAATCAATACCGCCATCGACACATCTTCTGGATCCTCGACTTGCTCTCCTGACATGGTTACAAACGTCTCCAAATCTTTGATTCGCGTCTGTTTAAGCATGAATGCTTTCATTGGCGCTTGTGCAGCATCAAACGCTTCTCGCGCCGTGACTTGCTCGTTCAAATAAGGCTGAACAGCTTTGTCGTTGATTTCGTTCAGGACAGGAGACATAACAAAAAAGGTCAAAAACAGCGCAATACCAATAATAACCTGATTAGAAGGCGTTTGTTGCAAACCCATTGCCTGACGCAATATCGACATTACCACCACAATTCGAGTGAACGAGGTCATCAGAATCACCATGGCAGGCAAGAAGCCAAGCATGGTCATTAACGCTAAAATTTGTAGTGTAACCGAGTAGTCTTCACTGCCATCAGGGTTCGTGGTCATGGTGAATGCTGGAATACCACCGCCACTAGAAACGGACATAGCACGGCTAGCACCAGTATCACTTTGCATAGCCTGAACTGTAACACTACTTCCATCGGCTAAGTTATCTGGCAGCGCTGACTCCTCTGCTTCAGCAAAGGTAAATGAAGAAAACAGCACGCCGACAAAAAGTAACAACGTACTCAGGAGCAAACGAATTGGATTACCCTTTGTCATGTTTTTTGATCAGCTGGCTAAATTGAGTCGCAAAAGCATTGGTCGCCAACTCTTCCTCTTTCAGTGGCTTATCTAACTTGGCTAAAGTTTGGATCGATTGGCTAGTAATCCCAACCAAAAACTGTTCTTCACCCACTTGAACTACTGCGATTCTTTCTTTTGTACCCACTGGCAACTGACTCACTATACGCAAGCCCTTTTGTTGTCCCATCGCTGGCACTTGCATACGTTTCAGCAACCAAGCCAGTAAAAGAATCACGCCGATTACAAGCACAAGCGAGCCAAGTGTCGTCGCAAGATCCAGATTATTTGGTGCGGCAGCAAATGCATAAGGAGCACTTAGCATTAAGCTCAGTGCTCCAGTGATTTGCTTCAATCGCATTTTGATTGAACGACTCATCTTAACGCAGCTTCTTAATTCGTTCAGTTTGGCTGATCACATCCGTCAAACGGATACCAAACTTATCGTTGACGACCACGACTTCGCCGTGAGCAATCAAAGTACCGTTAACCAATACGTCGAGCGACTCACCGGCTAGACGATCCAACTCAACAACCGAACCTTGGTTAAGCTGCAACAGGTTCCGAATGCTAATTTGAGAACGACCGACTTCCATCGAAATCGTCACCGGGATATCCATAATAGTGTCGAGTTTACGACGCTCATCTTCGCTAATTGGGCTTGAAGTGTCTTTTAGCTCTTCCAGTGGCGCAGCCAATACTTCATCTACGTCTACAGAAGGGGCAGACGGGTCTTCGCCAAGAGCGGCTGCCCATTCGTCTGCTAGCTTTTGATCGTCACTTGGTTCCATTTTTCTATCCTGTGTTA
>NZ_JAWOVM010000113.1:0-10874 GCF_033339895.1 Vibrio sp. 1751 | reverse complement strand
TCAGAAGTGAAACGAAATAGCGCCGATGGTAGTGTGGGGCTTCCCCATGTGAGAGTAGGACATCGCCAGGCTTTAAATTTAAGAAGCCCGCTCGAAAGAGCGGGCTTTTTTGCATCTATAGAGTTTTAAAATTAGCCCACTTTATACCTAAAAAGTGTTCATCTAAGGTGCGATATACTTGCTCTCTGCAACCTTCCAAAAGGCTTTAACAAGCGGATTCTCCAGCTGAGTTTTGTTGCAGCAAACACCAAGTTTAAAAGGTTTAATTGGTAAGACTTTTAAACGATTTATCTTTTCTCTTACCGGACTGTTGTTGATTACAACATCAGGTGCGATACCTACTCCACACCCCAATGCAACCATACTTACGATGGCTTCATGTCCGGAGGTTTGTGCGTAGATCTTTGGCTTTATTTTCATTTGTTTGAGCCAAGTATTGGCCCTGTCCCTTGCCGTTCCTGCTTCTGGGAGTATGAATGGAATGACCGACCAGTCTGGTTTTTCTTTTTGTAGCTCTTCAGCAAACGCACTAACCCCAACAGGTACGATGACAGAAAGTGGGATTTCACTGATCGTTTCAAATGCGATTTTATTTGGCATCTGTTCTGACTTGGCTGATATGGCAATATCGGCTTCATCTGCTAGTATTTTTTCGATCGCTTGAGCTGGATCGCCGGTTGATAGTTTGAACTCAATGAAAGGGTTCTGAATACGAAAGTCAGAGATTAGCTCCGGAAGATGGCTGTAGCTTGCAGTAACAGAACAAAAGAGACGGATTTCTCCTTTCAATTCATCCTCGGTTCCCTTCAGGTGACTCTGATACTGCTGCCATTCGCCAAGAATCTTTAAGGCAACTGGGACTAGCTTTTTACCTTGGATAGTTAAATCAACGCTACGGTTGTCGCGTAAAAACAATTGTTGGCTGGTTTCCTCCTCTAATTTTTGTATCTGTCGGCTTAAGGCTGAAGGGCTAATATGCATTGCCGCTGCGGTCTTGGCGAAACTTTTACTCTCACAGAGATGAATGAAAAGTTGCAGGCTTTTGATATTCATTAAATTGTCATTTCCATGTTGCATAAATTGCAATAACTAATTGTGAATATATCACTTTAAGCAATCTCATGTCTGTTTTAGTATGAAGTTATTCGGTAAGGCAATTACTGACCTCAATGGAAGAATCTCAAAGGAGCACCCAGATGGCTAATTATTTCAATACCCTAAACTTGCGCGAGCAGTTGGACCAATTAGGTCGTTGTCGTTTTATGGACCGCAGTGAGTTCGCTTCAGAAGCGGATTATCTGAAAGGTAAGAAAGTAGTCATTGTAGGTTGTGGTGCTCAAGGTCTTAACCAAGGTCTGAACATGCGCGACTCTGGTCTAGACGTTGCTTATGCGCTTCGCCAAGCCGCGATTGATGAGCAACGCCAGTCATTCAAAAACGCAAAAGACAACGGTTTTGAGGTAGGTAGCTACGAAACGCTAATTCCACAAGCTGATCTAGTAGTAAACCTTACTCCAGATAAGCAGCACACAAACGTTGTTGAGACGGTAATGCCGTTAATGAAAGAAGGCGCAGCACTAGGTTACTCTCACGGTTTCAACGTTGTTGAAGAAGGCATGCAAATCCGTAAAGACCTAACGGTAGTAATGGTTGCACCTAAATGTCCAGGTACGGAAGTTCGTGAAGAATACAAGCGCGGTTTCGGTGTACCGACTCTTATCGCTGTTCACCCAGAGAACGACCCAAAAGGTGAAGGTTGGGATATCGCGAAAGCTTGGGCTGCAGCAACAGGTGGTCACCGTGCAGGCTGTCTAGAGTCTTCTTTTGTTGCTGAGGTGAAATCTGACCTAATGGGTGAGCAAACTATCCTTTGTGGCATGCTACAGGCTGGCTCTATCGTATGTTACGAGAAGATGATTGCTGATGGTATCGATCCTGGCTACGCTGGTAAGCTTCTTCAATACGGTTGGGAAACCATCACTGAAGCACTGAAGTTTGGTGGTATCACTCACATGATGGATCGCCTAACTAACCCTGCAAAAGTGAAAGCATTTGAGCTTTCTGAAGAGCTAAAAGAACTGATGCGTCCGCTATACAACAAGCACATGGATGACATCATCACCGGTCACTTCTCTAGCACTATGATGGCTGACTGGGCAAACGACGATGCAAATCTACTAGGCTGGCGTGCAGAAACAGGTGAAACTGCTTTCGAAAACTACCCAGAAACTGACGTAGAAATCTCTGAGCAAGAGTACTTCGATAACGGTATCTTGATGGTTGCTATGGTTCGTGCGGGTGTTGAGCTAGCATTCGAAGCGATGACGGCATCTGGCATCATCGATGAGTCTGCTTACTACGAGTCTCTACACGAGCTGCCACTTATCGCAAACACTATCGCACGTAAGCGTTTATACGAGATGAACGTGGTTATCTCAGACACTGCGGAATACGGTAACTACCTGTTCGCTAACGTAGCAACGCCGCTTCTACGTGAGAAGTTTATGCCAGCCGTAAATACTGACGTAATTGGTAAAGGTTTAGGTGAAACGTCTAACCAAGTGGATAACGCGACTCTTATCGCTGTGAATGAAACAATCCGTAACCACCCTGTAGAGTACATCGGTGAAGAGCTACGTGGTTACATGACTGATATGAAGCGTATCGCGGTGGGCGGCTAAATGACTCCATTTCGGTGTCGAAGGTGCTCGTTTACTATCGTAAAGTCCGCGCCTTCTCCTAGAAATGAAACCTTAATACAGCGTAATTTACTTAGTCTCAAGTAACGCAGTAGATAAACTCCAGGCAGACTGGAGTGATAAATACAAAATAAAACACAACATCTAATCAAAAGGCTTGGTCGCCGTTGACCAAGCCTTTTTGTTTTTAGCCGATTTATCTGCGCGCCGATAAGAAAAACGCTCCTTTGTGAGGAGCGCTTTGATACTTATTTTTCAGCAAGCTTTTCTTCAAGTTGCGCCAACTTCTGTTCCATTTCTGTTAGCTTTTGACGTGTACGTAGTAAAACTTGAGTTTGAACATCAAACTCTTCGCGACTTACAACATCTAGCTTGTTTAGCTGGCCTTGGATTACTTGACGAACTTTCTGATCGACATCAGAGCCCAATTCTTTTACAGGTTGAGGCATTGAGTCGTGAATCTGTTTAGCAATTTGCTCTAATTTCTTTGGGTCAAACATAGTGGCTAAAACTCCTTTTGATTTGTCCTCATTTTAAGTAAATGATACGTGAAAGTCGCCACTTAGATGGCAAAAAAGAGAGCGGCAATAAAAAAGGCCACCGAAGTGACCTTTTTGAATGCCTTAATAGCTTATCTGTTATCCGCTAATTCACGATGAGCTGCTTTCGCTTCGTCAACTCGCGCTAACTTCTCCAAGTCTTTGTCTTCAACAAATACTGGCAGAGGTTTGTGTTTTTCAGCTAGGTAGCTGTAAATCACAGGTAGTACGAATAGTGTGAACAGTGTACCGATTGCAAGGCCAGCAACGATGACGATACCGATACTGAAACGTTGCGCGGCACCTGCACCTGTTGCGTACATCAGCGGGATCAGACCTGCGATCATCGCTGCAGTGGTCATTAGGATAGGGCGAAGACGCACTTTCGCAGCTTCCATCACCGCATCAATACGAGACAGTTTATTATGTAACTGCTCTTCTTTGGCGACTTCACAGATCAAGATACCGTGCTTGGTTATTAGGCCGACCAGCGTTATCAAACCAACCTGCGAGTAGATGTTCATCGAGGCCGTACCCCAGGCCAATGCGATCAAGGCACCACATATTGCCAGAGGTACAGATACCATGATGACAATAGGATCGCGGAGTGATTCAAATTGAATCGCCAGAACGAGGAAGATGATCGCAAGTGCAAGACCGAAGGTTGCATACAAGGCACTACCTTCCGTTACAAACTGACGAGATTCGCCCATGTAATCGTGGTTATATCCTGCAGGCAGTTTGGTTTGTGCAATATTTTCAAACCAGTCGATTGCGTCACCCATAGCAACACTAGGTGATGGTACTGCACCCACAGTCGCTGAGTTTAGCTGGTTGAAGTGTGGCAAAGAGCGAGGCTCAGCCACCACATCGATAGTAATCAGACTGCCTAATGGAACCGCTTTACCATCCACAGAGCGTACATAGTAGTTCTTCATCGATTCTGGGTTTAGACGCCATTTACGCTCAACTTGAGGGATCACCTCGTACGAGCGGCCATTCAGGTCGATTCGGTTTACATAACCATCTGCCATCATGGTGCTGAGGGTGATGCCAATGTCTTGCATAGTCACACCGTAGGCACCGGCTTTGTCTTTATCGATCTTGATCTTCATCGTTGCTGAATCGTAGTTCAAATCCAGGTCGGAATAGACAAACATTGGGCTACTTGCAACATCGGTTAGAATATCGCTAGCGATAGTAAACAAGCTCTCGAAGCTATTTGGTGTTGTAATTACAAACTGAATAGGTAGACCTGAGCCTGCACCTGGAAGCTCTGGCATTTGGAATGCAGTGACAGACATACCAGGCACACTTGATACTAGGCCACCCACACGTTTCGTGATTTCAGATTGGCTTGCCTCTCGTTCACTCCAAGGCTTCAATGTTGCTAGGCCAAACGCTTGGTTTGAGTTTGGTACACCATTAAAGACCTGTGCGTATTCCACCTCCGGTTGATCTGAGAGTATTTGGTTTACGTCATCCATGGTATTTTGGATATAGTCCAAGTTCGCATTTGATGGGGCGGTACCCATCAGCATGACCACACCTTTATCTTCAGATGGTGCTAGTTCGCTAGGAATAAACTTGAACAAGACCGGTAAGCTTGCAAATACAATGATTGCAAACGCAATAACAACCGGACGATGAGCCATTACCGCTTTCAACATGCCTTCGTAACGAGTGGTCATGCCATCAAGGATATGGTGAACTTTTTGCTCAAACTTGCTTGGCTTCTCGTTCGCTTTCAGCATCTTCGAACACATCATTGGTGATAGTGTCAAAGCGATGATGCCGGATACGAATACTGAACCTGCCAGTGTCAAAGCGAACTCTTTGAACAGTGAACCGGTGATACCACCCATCAATGCGATCGGCGCGTACACTGCACCTAGCGTCAATGTCATCGCGATAACTGGAACCGCAATTTCACGCGTACCAATGATTGCAGCTCGGAATGGCGATTCCCCTTCTTTGATGTGACGGTCAACGTTTTCTAGTACAACGATCGCGTCATCCACCACCAGACCGATGGCAAGCACCATCGCCAGTAGCGTCATCAAGTTCCAAGAGAAACCCATTGCTTGCATCACCATTGCCACACCAATCAATGAAAGTGGAATGGTCACGATAGGAATGATTACCGCGCGGAATGAACCTAGGAACAGTGTGATAACCACAAGTACGATGACCGCTGCTTCAAGAATCGTTTTCACTACTTCGTGAATCGATTCGTTGATGGCGATAGTTGAGTCGTACATCACGTTCATTTTGATGTTGCTTGGTAGGTTGCGCTCAAGTTGAGGCAACAGATCAAGTACGTCTGCCGCGATGTTGATCGGGTTAGCACTTGGCGCTGCGTTGATCGCCGCAACCACGGCTTCTTGACCGTTTGCACTTGCGCGATAAACGTCGTGACTTTTCTCTAGCGTTACTTTAGCGATATCACCTAGGCGGATGACATCCCCTTCACCAGTTTTCACGACCAATGCTTCAAGTTCAGCAACGTTTGATACCTGAGTATCTGCGCTACCGTTATAAAGCACGAACTCACCCGTCGCTTGACCGGTTGCAGATTGGTAGTTGTTGGCGTTAAGAACGCTCATCACATCGGTTGCGGTCAACTTCAAAGCGCCCATTTTGGCAGGATCTAGCCATACGCGCAGTGCGTACTTCATACCACCATACAGGTCAACTTTGGACACACCGTTTACGGTGAACAACTGCGGGTTGATTACACGCTCAAGGTAGTCAGTGATCTGGCTTGAAGATAACTCGTCACTCGTAAAGCCGATGTACAGTACCGCCGTTGTCGAACCTGTCGACATGGTTACGGTTGGGTCTTCGGCTTCTTTTGGTAGCTGTGAACGTACCGAGTTGGTTTTCGCCAGAATGTCAGACAACGCCGCATTTGGGTCAGTATTCAACTTCATGTTTACAGTAATGGTTGATTTACCTAGTACCGATTGCGAAGTCATGTAATCAATATTATCGGCTTGCGCTACCGCTTGCTCCAATGGCTGAGTAATAAAGCCTTGGATCAAGTTGGCACTTGCACCGTAGTAACTGGTGGTCACGGTGACCACCGTATTCGTCATTTCAGGGTATTCACGAACCTGCATTTTGAACACCGCTTGCAAACCAAGCAATGCAATCAAAAAGCTGATCGATACCGCCAAAACTGGACGTTTTATAAAAACATCTGTAAAGCGCATGATGCCTCCAACTTAAAGCATTGGTGTTTCAGCAGGTGGGGTAGTTGCATCGCTTTCGACAATGCTTACTTTCGCATGGTTACTCAAACGGACTTGACCCGATGTCACCACTACATCACCTGGCTTCACGCCTTCTAGAATGTGTGCGATATCTTTAGAGCGTTCGCCAACTTTTACCACATGCTGCTTAACGCGTTTTTCGCCATCTTCTTCTGTTACGATGTAAACATTGTCGCCATACAGCGTAAATGTGATCGCGGTTTGAGGTAGCGTGACCTGATTTTCTAATTTAGGCAGAATGATGTTTGCACGCGCGAACATACCACTACGTAGTTTGCCGTCACTGTTAGGGATATCCGCTTGAACTTGAATCAAACCACTTTGTACGTTTACAGCTGGTTCAATCGCAGAAATAGACCCTTTGAAAGGTTGGTCTGGATAAGCGTCAACAAAGATATCCACTTCTTGATCGATATTGATACGTGAAATATCGGTTTGTGGCACGGTGAAGCGCAAGCGCATCACGCTGGTATCTTCAAGGCGAACAATATCGGTGCCCGCCTGTAGGTACTGACCGAGGTACACGTTACGAATACCTACCACACCATCAAATGGCGCTTTGATTTCGCGTCGGTCGATGGTTGCTTTCAGGCTTTCAATATCCGCTTTTAAGGAGAAGTAGTTTGCTTCTGCTTCGTCATACGCTTCTTTAGAAATAGAGCCTTTTTTGAATAGGCCTTGGTAGCGTTTGTATTTCGCTTCTGCCGCTGGCAACTTAGCTTGCGAGCTCTTCAAATTTGCTTTTTCGACTTCAGAATCAAGCAACACTAATGGCTGACCCGATTTAACTTGAGTACCGGAATCAAACGCGATTTTATCGATAACACCGCTCGTTTCGTTCGCTACCGTCACGCCTTGGTTTGGCTCGATAAAACCAATTGCCTCGATGACTGGTACCCAATCCACCGCTTGCACTTCTGTCACGGTTACTGGGAACTCAGGTTCAGGACGGTTTGCCATGTATTCAGCGATCTTTTGTTGCTTAAATAAATTGAAACCTATCACGCTGCCGAACAAGAGAACGGCGATAAGTAACATAAAGAAAGTCCACTTTTTCATTCTATTAAGAACTCCAAGTTAGTGTTTAATAATTGCATCCCAACTGGCTTCAATAGCGGCCTCTAATGCCGTCTTATCCAGTTGATAAAATCCCAAAGCGTGTTTCCGAGCAAGTGCAACACTTGCCTCAAAACTTAATCCAGAAAGTACTTCGTTATCGAGAAGCTTGAATACTCCCTCGTCTTTACCCTGATTAAAAAGAAGATCTACTTGGGCAAACATTTGTCTCTCAAGTTCCCGAGCTTTGCTACTATTTGAACAGGGTAAAGACTCATATTGGACTCGGTTGCTGATCGCACTTAAGTTCGAGCTCGCTAAATTCCAAATATTGAGCCACATGGTTCGATAACGCTGTTTTAAAGGCATCTCTTCACTAACACCTAGTTGCACCGCAGTAGCAACACGCTTAGCAACGTTAAGGCGTAGTTCCTCTAAAAGATGTTCTTTATCTGAGAAATAACGGTAAATCGTCCCTGCTGCGACACCTGCCTCATTGGCGAGCTTTTGCATGGAAAGCCCTTGAAAACCAGATTCAGCAATGAGTTGTTCAGCAGCGACTAAGATTTGTTCTCGTTTATCTACAGCAGGGTTATCCTTCATAATGTCACCCTTTAGTGAATGAACGTTCATTCATTATAGCTTAAATACCCGCCATTTATGCAACAGAATATTGCACTTAATTGGTGTGAAAATTACAAGAAATCAGCATAGCTTTCACGAGGCCACCCCTTTATCATAGGCGCCACATTCATCACCCGCAGAGAATTTCTATGAAGCTGAACCCTAGTCAAGATGAAGCCGTGAAATACGTGTCTGGTCCATGCCTAGTGCTAGCTGGTGCTGGCTCGGGCAAAACTCGTGTTATTACCAATAAAATCGCTTATCTGGTTCAGCAATGTGGTTACAAAGCGCGTAACATTGCGGCGGTGACGTTTACCAACAAAGCGGCACGTGAAATGAAGGAGCGTGTAGGTCAAACGTTAGGGAAAGGTGAGTCTAAAGGTTTGATGGTATCAACATTCCACACTTTAGGATTGAACATCATCAAGCGTGAGTACAAGCATTTAGGGTTGAAAGCGGGCTTCTCACTGTTTGATGACCAAGACCAGCTAGCGCTGCTCAAAGAACTTACCGAAAAGCAGCTTGATGGTGATAAAGATCTGCTACGTCAGCTTCTGAGTTGTATTTCCAACTGGAAAAACGACATGTTGACGCCAGAGCAAGCCAAAGCGCGTGCGCAAGGTGAACAGCAACAATTGTTTGCGTTCTGTTTTGATATGTACCAAAAGCAAATGAAAGCCTATAACGCGCTTGATTTTGATGACCTAATTTTGATGCCCGTTTTACTCTTACGTAATCATGAAGACGTTCGTCAGCGTTGGCAGAATCGTATCCGTTACCTACTGGTTGATGAGTATCAAGATACCAACACTAGTCAGTATGAGCTGGTCAAATTAATCGTCGGAGAACGTGGGCGATTGACGGTTGTAGGGGATGACGATCAGTCTATTTATTCATGGCGTGGTGCGAAACCTCAGAACCTCGTGTTGCTGGGTGAAGATTATCCGAATTTGCGTTTGATTAAGCTAGAGCAAAACTACCGTTCAACGAGTCGAATCCTGCGTGCGGCCAACATTTTGATAGCTAACAACCCTCACGTTTATGAGAAGTCCTTGTTCTCTGAAATTCCTGACGGTGAAAAACTCAAAGTGTTGTTGGCTAAAAATGAAGAGCACGAAGCAGAGCGCGTGACGGGTGAACTAATAGCGCATAAGTTCCTAAACCGTACCGAATATAAAGATTATGCGATTCTATATCGTGGTAACCACCAATCACGTTTGATTGAAAAGTCTCTGATGCAAAACCGTGTACCGTATAAAATTTCTGGCGGCACCTCGTTTTTTGCACGCGCAGAGATTAAAGACATCATGGCGTATTTGCGCGTTTTGGTTAATCCGGATGACGACAATGCATTTTTGCGCATTGTGAATACTCCACGACGTGAAATTGGCCCAGTAACGTTAGAGAAGTTAGGCAGTTATGCCAATATGCGAGGGAAGAGCCTGTTTGAGTCGAGCTTTGAAATGGGGCTCGAACAGCACCTAACGGGACGTGGCCTAGAAAACCTGCGTCGTTTCACCCAATGGCTAGTGGCGATTGCTGATCAAGCTGAGCGTGGTGATACCGTCGAAGCGGTTCGTTCGCTAGTTCGTGATATCCATTATGAAGATTGGCTATACGAAACTTCAGCAAGTCCGAAAGCCGCTGAAATGCGAATGAAGAACGTTTCTGATCTTTATTCATGGATAGTGGCGGACCTAGAGGGTGACAACTACGATCAAGAAGAGAAAACGTTAAAAGAAGTCGTTCAACGTTTGACCTTGCGTGACATGATGGAGCGCGGTGAAGAAGATGAAGACAGTGATGCAGTACAACTGATGACCTTGCACGCATCAAAAGGCCTTGAGTTCCCATATGTATACTTAATTGGGTCCGAAGAAGGTATTTTACCGCACCAAACCAGTATTGATGAAGATAACGTGGAAGAAGAGCGTCGCCTGATGTACGTTGGTATTACTCGCGCGCAACGTGAACTGACTTTCACTATGTGCAAAGAGCGTCGGCAGTTCGGCGAGTTGATCAAACCGATTCAAAGCCGCTTTTTGGATGAGTTGCCATTTGATGACGTTGAATGGGAAGTAAACAAAAAGCCAGTATCAGCAGAAGAGCGCATGGCGAAAGGTCAAGCACACATTGCCAATATTCGAGCAATGTTTAAGAAGTAAAGTAACCTTGTTCTCACTGACTAAAAACAAAAGGCTTGCCAACTGGCAAGCCTTTCTCGTTGATGTCTTTACTTATAGACCTTCAATCATGTGGTCAATTGCTGCGATGATTTCATCGTCAGAACAGTCCATACAGGTTCCTTTGGCTGGCATCGCATTGAAGCCTTCTAATGCGTGCTTCACTAACGTATCTTTGCCTTGTGCAATACGCGGTGCCCAATCATCGGTATTACCTGTTTTAGGTGCGCCGTTTACACCAGATGCGTGACAAGCAATACAAAAAGTACCATAAACTGTGGCGCCATCACGTGGACCGGTTGGCTCTTCTTTCACTGGCTCAGAACCCGCTAGATAAACATCACCGACAGGTTGGATGCGTTCTGCGATCGCATCGTATTCAGTTTGGCTGATGTCAGAAGCTAAAGCTGCCGTAGAAAACGTTAAGGCAGCGAACAAAACGCTAATCATTTGTCGAGACATATCCATTAAACCCACTTCACATTCCCGAGGTAAGTG
>NZ_JAWOVM010000112.1:0-10949 GCF_033339895.1 Vibrio sp. 1751 | reverse complement strand
TGGTAGTTCAGTTGGTTAGAATACCGGCCTGTCACGCCGGGGGTCGCGGGTTCGAGTCCCGTCCACTCCGCCACTTAATATCGACAACCTCGCTTATGCGAGGTTTTGTCAAATCTAGAATATGAAAATTCTATAGGGGTGTAGCTCCAATTGGCAGAGCAGCGGATTCCAAATCCGCGTGTTGGGAGTTCGAATCTCTCCACCCCTGCCATATATCAGGCTCTGACTTAGGTCAGAGCCTTTTTTGTATCTGGTTTCTTCTCATTATTACAGCTTATTTCTACTCTTATCCCGTAAGTATGGCTTTCTGCTGTACTTTGGCAGCATTTAATCTACTGAACGAACGAAACTACAGTTAGCTGTAATGATCAGTGGCCCGAAATTTTAATAATAAAGGGGAATCACTATTTATATTTAGTTACACTCAACCGATCTGGATTAATGAGTAACTATGTATGGATATATCTCGTCGACGCTTTCTTCAATCATCCTTAGCAATCTCCGCGCTTACCGTTCTACCTGCATGTTCTCTATCTAGGAGCACTAATAAGCAGGGGCAATATATATACGATATCACTGCAGAGCCTTCTACTGCAGAATTGGTCCCTGGGTTTAACACAGACGTACTCGCATTTAATGGTTCGATTCCAGCGCCTGTGATTCGTTGTCGCCAAGGCGAGAAAGTTATAATTCGGTTTACTAACAAGCTTTCAGAGCCGACTACAATCCACTGGCATGGCTTGCGAATCCCTATTGAAATGGATGGTGTACCTTTCTTAAGCCAGTTGCCTATCATGCCGGGTGAAACATTCGTTTATGAATTTACACCACCAGATGCGGGCACATTTTGGTATCACCCACATATGAATAGTGTGAAGCAGCTTGGTAAGGGCTTAGTCGGGCTAATTGTCGTTGAAGAGGCAGAGCCTGTTCAGTTTGATGAAGAGCATGAAATAGTTCTAAAGCATTGGCACTTAGACAAACAAGGTCAGTGGAAGAACCTTATGGTGCCGCGCTTGAGCGCTCGTATGGGGACTCCCGGAGAGTGGAGTAGCGTCAATGGTGTCCATGAACCTGTTTATACGCTGAAGCAGAATGCTACCACGCGATTAAGAATTGCTAATGTCGATAACACCATTACTTACCCGATCGCTATAGAAGGCGCAGAGGCTTGGGTTATTGCTATTGATGGTAACCCTGTTAAAACGCCTTATAAGCTCACTCAGCACAAAATTGGTCCGGGAATGAGGTTAGATATCGGATTGATTGCTCCAAAGGCTAGAAAACGTGTTTATGTGCGTCAAATGAAAGGACGCTTCCCATTCCCTTTGTGCGAGTTTGACGTTGTTGAGTCTGACTTGCCGAGCAACCAGAAACTGCCTTTATTACCTCTCAACCCTGTGCCAGCTCTCGATTTGAAAAATGCAGAGCAAATCGATTATGTGTTTGAGTGGGAGGGCGCGATCACTCCTGCTGATCAATCGGGCAAAGCGATACCTAAATTCTGGCTGATGAACAAACGGGCTTGGGAGGGAATGAGCAAAGATAATATTCCAGCGCCCCTTTCAACATTGGAGATGGGAAAAACCTATATCTTCAACCTAAAGAACGTCACCCAATATCATCATCCTATTCACCTTCATGGACACACATTTACGGTTCTTGAGTTAGATGGAAAAAAACTCGACGAACCGTTTCATACCGATACGGTCTTACTTGGAAAAAATGGCAGTGCGAAAGCTGCATTTGTTGCAGATAACCCAGGGCGTTGGATGTACCATTGTCATGTAATTGAACATATGAAGACGGGTTTGATGGGTTACATCGAAGTAAAGTGACTCCTGTAACTTTTAAAATCTTGATAAGTTTTAAGCGCTATACTTTGCTGAATTCTAAGATTGTATAATCACTATTGCCGTAAATTTGATTACAATGTCGCCATTAACTTTTCTGGGGGAATTATGGGACAACTATCCGTTTTGGGTTTTATTGCATTGGGTGGTGCATTTGGTGCATGTTCTCGTTACTTAATTTCTGAACTTTGTGTCATTTTATTGGGGCGTGGTTTTCCATATGGTACGTTAACCGTTAACATTGTTGGCTCATTTATGATGGGCTTATTGATAGCAGCTTTCGATAATGAACTTTTGGCAACGGAACCTTGGCGACAAGTGATTGGCTTGGGTTTTTTAGGCGCACTAACGACGTTTTCCACCTTCTCGATGGATAATGTGTTGCTTATGCAGCAGGGCGCTTTCTTTAAGATGGGGTTGAACGTATTGTTGAATGTCGTGTTAAGTATTTCAGCGGCGTGGATTGGCTTTCAATTATTGATGCGCAGCTAGCAAAGTAGTTAAAAATTGAACAGGTCGGCTTGGTTTCACCAAGCCGTTTTTATATACTGACATCACTTGTCGGAGTGCCATAAGGCTGAGACCGTTAATTCGGGATCCGTTGAACCTGATCAGATTAGAATCTGCGAAGGGAACAAGAGAAGATATTCACACCGGAGTTCTTTCTGGTTGACCTATCAAAAGTCGAATGTTGTTACAGGCAAATATCGTAAGCTTTAACTAGCCTTAATTTGACTCCTCTTGTCGCATCTATCCGCCAAGCATTTTTATCCAATTACTTTTTATCTAGTATAACAAAGCAAGGAAAAATGCTATGTCGAGTCGCAAACAAGCGAGACTGGAAGCAAAACAGTTCATTGATACACTCTCGGTACAACCGTACCCCAATTCAAGCAAAGTCTACGTAGAAGGCTCACGTCCAGATATTCGTGTGCCAATGCGTGAAATATCACTCGCTGATAGCCTTATTGGAGGCACAAAAGAAGCGCCTATATTCGAACCTAATGAGCCAGTACGCGTTTACGATACGTCGGGTGTATACACAGATCCAGAGCACACCATAGACCTCTATAACGGCTTACCTAAGCTGAGAGAAGGGTGGATTGAAGAGCGCGCCGATACTGAGCTACTTGATGAAGTAAGCTCGGTGTACACCAAAGAACGCTTAGAAGACGAAACACTAGACGATCTTCGTTACGGTAATCTACCACGTATTCGACGTGCCAAAGATGGCCATTGTGTGACTCAATTGCACTATGCTCGCAAAGGTATTATTACCCCAGAAATGGAATATATCGCGCTGCGTGAAAACATGGGGCGTGCCAAGTATCGCGATGAAGTGCTGAATCAACAGCATCCGGGTCAAAGCTTCGGAGCGAACCTACCAAAAGATATTACCGCCGAATTCGTGCGCAAAGAAGTCGCCGAAGGTCGCGCTATTATCCCTTCCAATATTAACCACCCAGAATCCGAACCAATGATCATTGGACGTAACTTTTTGGTCAAAGTGAACGCCAACATCGGTAACTCATCGGTCACTTCTTCGATTGAGGAAGAAGTAGAGAAGCTCGTTTGGGCGACACGTTGGGGTGGAGATACCGTTATGGATCTCTCTACTGGACGTAACATCCACGAAACTCGCGAGTGGATTCTACGTAACAGTCCGGTTCCGATCGGTACCGTACCAATGTATCAAGCGCTTGAGAAAGTGAATGGTGTTGCGGAAAACCTTAACTGGGAAGTGATGCGCGATACCCTGATTGAGCAAGCAGAGCAGGGCGTTGACTACTTTACTATCCATGCCGGTTTACTACTTCGTTATGTGCCAATGACTGCAAAACGCGTTACTGGCATCGTCTCTCGTGGTGGCTCTATCATCGCGAAATGGTGTTTAGCGCATCACCAAGAAAGCTTCTTATATACCCACTTCCGAGAGATCTGTGAAATCTGTGCTAAGTATGATGTCGCACTTTCTCTCGGTGATGGTCTGCGTCCTGGCTCGGTGGCCGATGCTAACGACGAAGCGCAATTTGCAGAGCTTCGTACCCTTGGTGAGTTAACCAAGATTGCGTGGGAATACGACGTACAGGTGATTATTGAAGGCCCTGGTCATGTTCCAATGCATATGATCAAAGAGAACATGGAAGAGCAGTTAGAGCACTGTCATGAGGCTCCTTTCTATACCCTTGGTCCATTGACGACAGACGTCGCTCCTGGTTACGACCATATTACTTCAGGCATCGGCGCTGCCATGATTGGTTGGTATGGCTGTGCAATGCTTTGCTACGTAACTCCGAAAGAGCACCTCGGTTTACCAAACAAAGAAGACGTGAAAGTAGGCATGATCACTTACAAGCTTGCTGCGCACGCCGCTGATTTAGCGAAGGGACACCCTGGTGCACAAGTTCGTGATAACGCGCTTTCTAAAGCTCGCTTCGAGTTCCGTTGGGAAGACCAATTCAACTTGTCGCTCGACCCAGATACCGCGCGTGCTTTCCATGATGAAACCTTGCCTCAAGAGTCTGGAAAAGTCGCTCACTTCTGTTCGATGTGCGGACCAAAGTTCTGCTCGATGAAGATTTCGCAAGAGGTTCGAGAATATGCGAAAGACACTGAGCAAGTTGCTGCGGACCAAGCTATCTCGATCAAAATGCTGGATGATCCTCTTGAGGGGATGCGTCAGAAATCGCAAGAATTTAGAGAGTCAGGCTCCGAGCTATACCACCCAGCAGCACATGCCGAGGTAAGTGACTAATGAGCAAAATCCTTATTCCGTCATCATTGATTGAACTGACAGGTTTAGTTCAGCAATGTTTGTTGTTGGCGAAAGAACAGGGTTTTAGCATCGAAGACATTGAGTTGGGTGTGAGCCCAACTCAATCTATTCAGCTTGTTCGCGACCAACAGATTACACATATAACGACTGACCTTATTGGTGGACATAACTTTGAGCCTGAGTGTTCATTTACTCTCTATTACCGTTCTGCTTTGTCGGTAGAAGCGTGTGCTAAGCAACCGTCGAAAGCGATTTATATTGGCATTGCTGATACGCAGGTTTCCGATGAAAAGGAGAAAGTGCTTCAGCTTGATATCTGGCGTCACCCAATCAACGACGAAGTGAGAGCGCTTTCTGTTAAGTCCAAACTCAACGCAATGTTCGATCCCGAACATCACCTTGCTTGGACAGTAACGCTGACAGTACTCGATTTTCCTATCGAAGATGCGTTAACACTTGCTCGAGGAATGCTAACTCAACAAGCGAATGTTTCACGTGAAACACTGTTGAATGACAACCTTGACGAGGGAAGATCTACTCAGTGGGCTGATCAATTTGATGATTTCCCCATACCTGTACTGGAGGATAAGCGACTAGGTATTCAAGTTGGTTGGTCTGCACAAGGCGAGAGTGTTAGCTTTCCAACTCTAACTAAGCAAAGTCTAGGGCTCTATCCAGTCGTTGATGATGTTGCTTGGATTGAGCGTCTACTGCCACTAGGCATCAACACTATTCAACTGCGAATCAAGAACCCACAACAAGCCGATTTAGAACAACAGATCATTCGAGCAATTGAGCTAGGTCGTCAGTATCAAGCACAAGTGTTCATCAATGACTATTGGCAGTTGGCAATCAAGCATGGCGCTTATGGCGTTCACCTAGGACAAGAAGACATAGAAGAATCGAATTTGGCTCAGCTAACTAAAGCCGGCATTCGTCTTGGTCTTTCTACGCATGGTTATTACGAACTACTGCGCATCGTACAAATTCATCCTAGCTACATCGCACTAGGGCATATTTTCCCAACCACCACAAAACAGATGCCATCGAAACCACAAGGCTTGGTGCGCTTGGCACTGTATCAAAAGCTGATTGATAGCATTCCTTATACAAACACAGAGGCTGCTTTCCGTCCTTCAAAAGACAAAGCAGTTAGTGACAATGTGCTTGGCTTTCCGACGGTTGCGATTGGTGGTATTGACCAATCTAATGCAGCCCAAGTTTGGCAAACAGGTGTTTCTAGTTTGGCAGTTGTGCGAGCTCTTACGTTGGCAGAATCACCTCAATCGGTCATCGAGTTCTTCGCACAACTGATGAAGGAAAGACAGCTAACGTTTACTGATAAGAATATTGAGTTGGAGCATAGCAAGAGAGATGAGCATGCTCACGGATAAGCAGTTCCTTCGCTATCAACGCCAAGTCGCTCTGCCTGAAATTGCAGAAAGTGGGCAAGAGTGCTTGAGCAAATCGCATGTGCTGATCATCGGTTGTGGTGGGTTAGGGAGCGCAGCGAGTTTGTACTTGGCATCAGCGGGTGTTGGTAAATTGGTTGTGGTCGATGACGATGAAGTTGATAGCAGTAACCTACAACGTCAGATCATTTATCGTGAGCAAGACATCCAAGTTGCGAAAACAAAAGCGACTGTAAAGCAACTCACTGAACTTAATTCTATGGTCCAAATTCGTGCTCTCAATAGGCGATTAGACAAAGCACAGCTGCAGCTTGAGGTGATGCTAGCGGATGTGGTGCTCGACTGCACCGATAACATGCCAACGCGCCAGCTCATTAACCAAGTTTGTTTCGAGCAAAATACACCGCTCATCTCGGCGGCGGCAATTGGTTGGCAAGGGCAATTCGCTGTCTTTGATTATCAAACACCAAGTGAACAAGAAGCGCAGAGTAAAGCCTGTTACCGCTGTTTGTATCCGTTTGACGAATTACCGCAAACGCAAAAGTGCAGTGAGAGCGGTGTCGTCGGTCCGGTGGTGGGCACACTTGGCAACTACCAAGCGATTGCGGCAATTCAAAAATTGGCGACGGGAAAGTTTCATGTCGAGACTGCCAAGTTACACCTGTTCGATGGATTGAAGCTGCAATGGCAAACCATGGCGATAAGTAAAGATAAACAGTGCCAAGTGTGTGCTCAGATTTAGTTTACGAGTAATGGCCAGAATTAAGAGAGTTGGAAGCAATGACGTTATCAGAACAACAAACAACACAAATGACAGCTGCTGACTTAGATGTGATCACTATTGTCATCAATGACCAGTCACATCAAGTTGCCAGTGAGTCAAATCTACAGCAAATCATTAGTCAATTTGCGCTGCCTGAAATGGGCTGTGTTTTTGCAATTAATAACAATGTTGTGCCGCGCAGTGAGTGGGCTAGCACAGTTCTTTCACAGGGAGATAGCATCTCTTTGTTTCAAGCGATCGCAGGGGGTTAAAGTCGATGCTTAAAATTGGTGATAAACAATTCGAATCAAGACTGTTCACGGGAACAGGGAAGTTTGCCAACAGCCGATTAATGGCAGAAGCGATTCAAGTCTCGGGTTCTCAACTTGCGACCATGGCGTTGAAGCGTGTGGATGTGAACGACCAACAAGACGATATTTTGCTGCCGTTAGTACAAGCGGGTGTGAACTTATTGCCGAACACCTCAGGTGCAAAGAATGCTAAAGATGCTGTGTTTGCAGCACAATTGGCGAGAGAAGCGTTAGGTACAAACTGGTTAAAACTAGAAATTCATCCAGACCCGAAGTACTTGATGCCCGATCCAATTGAGACACTAGCAGCCGCTGAGCAACTGGTTCGTGAAGGCTTCATTGTCCTTCCTTATTGTCATGCTGACCCGGTTCTGTGTAAACGATTGGAAGAAGTAGGCTGTGCTGCAGTCATGCCATTAGGTGCGCCGATCGGTTCCAACAAAGGGATAGTTTCTCACGATTTCCTAGAGATCATCATCGACCAAGCTAATGTTCCTGTCGTTGTTGATGCGGGTATTGGTGCTCCTTCACATGCCGCGCGTGCGATGGAAATGGGCGCGGATGCCGTGCTCGTCAATACTGCGATTGCAGCTTCGAGCGATCCCGTTGCGATGGCGAAGGCATTTAAGTTGGCGGTAGAGTCGGGGAGTATGGCTTATGAAGCCGGACTTGCTGGTAAGGTTTCTCATGCGGTTGCGTCGAGTCCACTGACGTCATTCCTAGATGAGCTTTAGTCCTAGATTGGTTTAGCTATTAAGCGAGGAAAACATGAGCTTCGTTGAACAATTTAAGCAGCTGAATTGGGATGACATTTCAATGTCGATCTACGCGAAAACGGCACAAGATGTCGAGCGAGCATTGAATAAACCCAAGCGTGATTTGGAAGACTTTAAAGCGCTAATTTCACCAGCGGCTGAAGCGTACTTAGAGCAGATGGCACAACTGTCATATTCGGCAACTCGTAAGCGCTTTGGTAATACCATGTCGCTTTACATTCCATTATACCTCTCTAACTTGTGCGCCAATGCCTGTACTTATTGCGGCTTCTCAATGGAGAATAGAATCAAGCGTCGTACCTTGAATCGGGACGAAGTGGCAGCAGAAGTCGAAGCCATCAAGCGCATGAAGTTTGATAGCGTATTGCTGGTGACTGGCGAGCACGAAACTAAAGTGGGTATGAAATACTTCCGCGAAATGGTGCCGATGATTAAGCAACGTTTTAACTATTTGGCGATGGAAGTGCAGCCACTTGATCAAGACGAATACGCTGAGCTCAAGACATTGGGTTTAGATGCGGTGATGGTTTATCAAGAAACGTATCATCCTTCGACTTACGCCGAGCACCATCTGCGTGGCAATAAGATGGATTTCGAATACCGATTGGATACACCCGATCGTCTTGCAAAAGCAGGCATCGATAAGATTGGTATTGGCGCATTGATAGGGTTGGAAGAGTGGCGTACCGACTGTTTTTATGTGGCAGCGCACTTGGACTATCTTGAGCGCACATATTGGCAGACTCGTTACTCAATTTCTTTCCCACGTTTACGTCCTTGTAAGGGCGCGCTCCAACCCAAATCAGTCATGACGGATAAACAGCTTGTGCAGTTGATCTGCGCTTATCGCTTGTTGAATCCAGAAGTGGAGTTGTCATTATCGACTCGTGAATCACCAAAGTTCAGAGACAATGCATTACCGTTAGGTATCACCAGTATGTCTGCTGCATCTAAAACTCAGCCGGGTGGTTATGCGATGGATGATGTTGAACTCGAACAGTTTGAGATCAGTGATGAGCGAAGTGCTGGTTCTGTGGAAGATATGATTCGAGCCAAAGGCTTTGATCCTGTATGGCGAGATTGGCACTCGGCGTATTCTGGTTAATCAGCAAATAAAGACACTGGTCATCGTTATGTTTCACGTGAAACATAAGTAAAGAAAAGAGGGTTGATGCAAAACATCAACCCTCTACTTTTTTCTAGCTTCTAGCTGTGTGCTACTGGTAGCGTTGCTTGACGAAGCCACTCTTTCACATCACCCTCAACAAGTGGGCTGATCTCATCCCATACCTTCTGATGGTAATCATTCAACCAGGCAAGCTCTGGACGAGTTAGCATATCAACGTTGATATTGCGCTTGTCGATTGGACAGCGTGTTAGCGACTCAAATGATAGAACAGGGAAGTCACCGTTAGTTGGGGTTTCAACAACAAGCTCTAGGTTCTCGATACGGATACCAAACGCATCCGCACGGTAGTAACCTGGCTCGTTGGATAGCACCATACCTTCTGTTAGAGGCACGTCGATTTGCTTCTTCGAAATGCTCGCCGGACCTTCATGAACACTTAGGAAGTGACCAACACCGTGACCAGTACCGTGGTCGTAATCGTAGCCTTCCGCCCACAGGTGCTGACGAGCTAGCGTATCGATTTGGTAACCACGTGTGCCTTTCGGGAAGCGTGCACGAGCAACACCGATGTGACCTTTTAGTGCGAGAGTGAATTGTTTAATCATCTCTTGTGAAGGCTGACCGATCGCAATTGTACGCGTGATGTCTGTCGTGCCATCTAGGTACTGACCGCCTGAATCCACTAGGTAAAGCGTGTTCAGTTCTAGCTTGCCAGGTTCAGGTTGGTTTTCGTGATTGTAGTGACACATGGCCGCGTTGCCGCCTGCCGCTGAAATGGTATCAAAGCTAAGATCCATAAGTGTCGGGTCTTCGCTACGAAATGCTTCCAGTTTGTCTGCCAGTGTCGCTTCATCATGCAGGTTACCAGCAGCGACTTCAGTATCTAACCAAGATAGGAACTTACTCATCGCTACGCCATCACGGATATGACATGCTTTCATGCCTGCGATTTCAACTGAGTTCTTCGCCGCTTTTGGCATTAGGCATGGGTCAGCTTTACTCACCACAGATGCGCCTGCGTTTTGAAGCACCAGCTTAAACCACGCGTTACTTGTCGCAGGGTCAACCAGTACATTCTTGCCAGTTAGGTTTTCTAGTCGTGCTTGCAATGCTTCTGGGTGATGAACCGTCACGCCGGCACCAACATGAGCGTCAAACTCAGCAGGTAGGCGAGCAGGATCTAGGAAGTATTCCACGCTTGAGTCTGAGTGCAGAATCGCGTGAGAAAGCAGAACTGGTAGACGTGATACATCAAGACCACGAACGTTGAGTAACCAACAGATAGAATCAAGTGCTGTGATCACTGCGCTGTCTGCACCGGCTTTTTTCACGAGCTCTGCGATTTCTTGGCGTTTGCTTTCACTTGACTGACCAACTGCTTCTGTTGCCATTAGGCGAACATCAGAAACCACAGGAGCAGGGCGGTCGTGCCACAGTTCATCAATTGGGTTGCTATCGAGAATCTTAAGCTCAAGTGCGCCAGCAAGTTTTGCTTGTGCCATGTCTAGCCAAGCAGCGTTGTGCATGCGAGGGTCGATTGCCACAGACGCGCCATTTGCAAGATGGTCTTTAATCCAATCTAGTGCAGGCTCTTCAATCAAGTGACGGTATTCGAATAGATCAGCAGGAACCTGCTTTGTTACTTGTACTGTGTAGCGACCATCAACAAAGATAGCGGCTTTGTCTTTGGTGATTACCGCAGCACCAGCAGAACCAGTAAAGCCAGTTAGCCAATGTAAACGCTCGTTGTGCGCTGGTACGTATTCACCCAAGTACTCGTCTTCATGAGGGACAAGTAGGGCATCAATATTATGTTGTGCTAGCCATTCGCGAATTGCATTCACGCGGCTTTGGGTATCGTTGTGCATCTGTGTTATTCCTTCAAATTACCGCTCCTTCATGCTCAGGTGTGGGAGCTGTTTCCATCTG
>NZ_JAWOVM010000111.1:0-11430 GCF_033339895.1 Vibrio sp. 1751 | reverse complement strand
GCTGACAATACCGTTACGCACGAAATACCAGCTAGCAGAGAAACTGCCAAACGAACTTTGTAACTTATTGGTTGCTAGAGCTTGAGTCGGACTCAACCCCGCAGCCAAAAGCGCAGGGAGCGTAATGAGCCCTCCCCCACCAGCCATCGCATCAATAAAGCCTGCGGCAGTCGCAACCAAAAATAAGGCCAACAAAATCTCAACCGTGATTTCCACTACACTTCCTTTTTGAAGAGGTATCAAAGAGGAAGAAACGGTAGCACTTATTCACAAAACTACCAATGGAAAGTCAAGACACCAATCTATTCCTAATTTTCATAGAATTAATGCTTAAACTTGACTCCAAACTTTTATATAAAATTTAGTTGTCAGAAAGAATTGAATCACTGTCACAAATCTATTCCTGATAATGAGATCAAACGCTTACCTTTAAATATAAAACTAGACGAATATGAAAGATCTGTTCAGCATGTAGAGTTTACATTGTCAGCGCTCAAGGCCCGATATCTGAGGAAAATACATGACTAGCAACTACCCTTTATCACGACATCAATCCTCAAAAAATAGTGGTAGTATAAGCACCTACCCACTTTATAAATCAAATCATCAACATCGAAATCAAGAAACCATTATCTTATCTATCAAGAGCTTCGATATCGTTGTCAAGAACAATGTAAAAGATAAAGCGAAATTAGAACGTTGGGAAAAGATAAAGGGAATGTTTGAAAATACAGCAAACTATTATACTACAGGACAGGACTTAGTTTTTATAACCAACTTATCAAACTATTTGTACGGAAATAATAGCTCTGTTATCGTTAAAAATTATTCTGGAGCTCCACATATCATACTCACAGGCTCCCCTGCTATGCACTCAAAGCTTTCTGGATTAGGAAAGTTTCTTCCCACTCCAACTGTGGCAAAGTTCGCTGTTGGACCAGAAGGGGCATTACAATCCATTAGAAGTGGGGGCATAATAACAATTATCTTAATATCCACATACAGAGTGATTGACTTTTTCCTCAATGACCGTCAAACCTTAGCCAAACTATTTGGTACTTTAGCTAGTGATATAATCACTATCGGGCTATCGTCAGCTGCAGCAGCTATATTTGTAAACTTTGCCGCAGCAGTGGGTGGCAGTGTTGTAACTTTAAGTGCTGGCCCATTATTAGGGGCTATTTTGATAAGCTCGGCTGTAGGTCTTTTATTGAATAGAGAAAATGATAAACGAGGTTTAACACAGAAGTTAATAGCCTCTATAGATATTTACTTAAAGCAAAGAGATATAGAAGCAAAGAGAAGAGCAAAAGAAGAATATAATGAGATTCAACGTAAAACTCAAAGTATGATTTTCTCGCAAGAAATACAGCGAGGTTTGTTACGATGAAAAAAGGGAGTTACGACCGAACGCAAGTGTTTTTTTATTTAATAATTTTATTAGCATCAGCAATATCACTGTTAATATATGGTTTTGATGGATTGTCAGACTTTTATCTTAACATCTATAATAATGAAAGTTATTCATCTTTTGATCAGGCTGATATTTTGATTATAGGCTCTAGTTTGATCTTATTTGAATGCTCTAGAATGTCCGTAAAAACATTAAAATCAAATAATTTCCTAACTAAACGTGAGTTTAAAAGCTCTAGTAAGATATTCCTAACTATATCGGTAACTAGTTTTTTTCTTCTTTATCCCTCGCTACTAGCAGCAGATGTTTTTGCAAAAAGTAACGGATACTCTCTTGATACTGAAGAATCAACTTATAACTTAGTCTTAGAAAAAAGAACCTATCGAAGCACTCCATAGTTAGTATGTTTTTAAGCTCGACACTGCTTATTTTAACTTTTTCTAATTACCTATCTGCTTAAAGAGTTATGGTCGGCTTAATACCTCAGTCCTACAGCATTAATTTTGTTGCAGCAAGTGGTAGTACTATTTCTTCATCTTTGGGTACATCGCTTGCCATCATTAGCTTGATGATCTTCAAAAGCGAAGCATACCAATCGTTCCTAGCACACTTTAATGCTCTTCATTTTAGAAAAACCTCGATATAAAAAAGCCCGCTCAAATGAGCGGGCAATGAGGTTGTCATGTAAGCCCTGATTAATGAGCTTACTGATTTTTATCTGTTACGCGTCTAGACTCGCTTTCACTTTAGCGTGTAACTCTTGAACCGAAGTTACTGACGCTTTTGCGTCTGCAGTATGAGACATACATGTAGCGAACGCTGCATTCAGTGTCGTTGTGTAGTTCACTTTTTCTGCCAGTGCACCACGTCGTAGAACTTTCGAATCTTCAATCGCTTGACGACCAGCAGCCGTGTTTACGATGTAGGTGTATTCGTTGTTCTTGATGCGGTCAAGAATGTGTGGACGACCTTCGTGTACTTTGTTTACCAAACGTGGGTTAATACCCGCTTCGCCCAGAATTACAGCAGTACCGTGTGTCGCATCCAACTGGTAACCCAGTTTCACTAACTTAGAAGCTAGGTCAACAACACGCTCTTTATCACCTTCACGTACAGACAGTAGCGCACGACCACCTTCAGGATAAACCGCACCACAACCTAGTTCTGCTTTAGCGTAAGCTTCTGCGAACGTTGCACCCACACCCATTACTTCACCTGTTGAGCGCATTTCAGGGCCCAATAGAGGGTCAACACCAGGGAATTTGTTGAACGGCAGAACCACTTCTTTCACTGAGTAGTAAGGAGGGATAATCTCTTTAGTAAAGCCTTGTGACTCTAGAGATTGACCCGCCATTACACGTGCAGCGATTTTCGCTAGAGGAGCGCCTGTCGCTTTCGATACGAATGGTACCGTACGAGCAGCACGAGGGTTCACTTCAATTAGATAAACGTCGTTATCTTTCACAGCAAACTGCGTGTTCATCAAACCGCGTACACCGAGTTCGAATGCTAACTTCTCAACTTGCTCACGCATCTTGTCTTGAATTTCCTGACTTAGCGTGTACGCAGGCAGTGAACATGCAGAGTCACCAGAGTGAACACCCGCTTGTTCGATGTGCTCCATGATACCGCCGATAACGACGCGTTCACCGTCACAGATAGCATCAATATCAACTTCGGTTGCATCATCCAAGAAACGGTCTAGCAGAACTGGAGACTCGTTCGATACGCTTACTGCTTCGTTGAAGTAGCGACGCAGGTCTTGCTCGTCGTATACGATTTCCATCGCACGACCACCGAGTACATAAGATGGACGAACAACTAATGGGAAGCCAATTTCTTTCGATTTCTCAACCGCTTGCTCCATCGTTGTTACTGTCGCGTTTTCTGGCTGAAGTAGACCTAAACGGTCAACAGCGGCTTGGAAGCGTTCACGGTCTTCCGCACGGTCGATAGCATCTGGGCTAGTACCAATGATTGGCACACCAGCCGCTTCTAGAGCACGAGCCAGTTTAAGTGGCGTTTGACCACCGTACTGAACAATCACACCTTTTGGTTTTTCAACGCGAGCGATAGACAGTACATCTTCCAGAGTTACTGGCTCAAAGTACAGACGATCAGACGTATCGTAGTCAGTAGATACCGTTTCTGGGTTACAGTTAACCATAATGGTTTCGTAACCGTCTTCACGCAGCGCAAGTGATGCATGAACACAACAGTAATCGAATTCGATACCTTGGCCGATACGGTTTGGACCGCCACCAAGAACCATGATCTTATCTTTGTCTGTTGGGTTTGCTTCACATTCTTCATCGTAAGATGAGTACATGTAAGCCGTGTCAGAAGAAAACTCTGCTGCACATGTATCCACACGTTTGTAAACCGGATGAATATCAAACTGCTCACGAGCACGGCGAATTTCACTTTCAGCGACACCAAGCAATTTAGACAAGCGAGCATCAGAGAAGCCTTTGCGTTTCATCTGACGAAGCACTTCTTTGGTCAAACCTGCGTAGCCGCCCGCCTTGACTTGTTCTTCGAGTTTTACAATTTCTTCGATTTGAACCAGGAACCAGCGGTCGATTTGAGTCAAGTTGAACACACCGTCGACTGACATACCCGCTCGGAATGCATCGGCGATGTACCAGATACGCTCTGCACCTGCTTCTTTAAGTTCGTGACGAATCTTAGTCAGTGCATCTGGCGCTTCCAGATCGACCATCTCATCAAAACCAGTTGCGCCAACTTCTAGGCCACGCAGTGCTTTGTGAAGAGATTCTTGTTGGTTACGACCAATCGCCATTACCTCACCAACCGATTTCATCTGAGTTGTCAGACGATCGTTTGCACCAGCAAATTTCTCGAAGTTAAAGCGAGGGATCTTAGTTACGACGTAGTCGATAGTTGGTTCAAATGACGCAGGTGTTGCACCACCTGTGATGTCGTTTTGTAGTTCGTCTAGCGTAAAGCCAACAGCCAGTTTCGCTGCAATTTTCGCGATTGGGAAGCCTGTTGCTTTTGATGCTAGCGCAGAAGAGCGAGATACACGCGGGTTCATCTCGATGATGACCATACGACCATCTTTCGGGTTGATACCAAACTGTACGTTTGAACCACCTGTTTCAACACCAATCTCACGTAGAACGGCTAGCGATGCATTACGCATAAGCTGGTATTCTTTGTCAGTCAGTGTTTGTGCTGGAGCAACCGTGATTGAGTCACCCGTATGGATGCCCATTGGGTCAAAGTTCTCGATTGAACATACGATGATACAGTTGTCCGCTTTGTCACGAACGACTTCCATTTCGTACTCTTTCCAACCGATGAGTGACTCATCGATAAGAAGTTCGTTGGTCGGAGATAAGTCCAGACCGCGACGACAGATTTCTTCGAACTCTTCTTTGTTGTAAGCGATACCACCACCAGTGCCACCCATGGTGAACGATGGACGAATGATACAAGGGAAGCCAACCATATCTAAAACTTTGTAAGCTTCTTCCATGCTCTTCGCTGTATCTGCGCGAGGACACTCAAGGCCGATAGACTTCATCGCTTTATCAAAACGAGAACGGTCTTCCGCTTTGTCGATTGCATCAGCCGTTGCACCAATCATCTCTACGCCAAACTCTGCGAGAACGCCGTGCTTCTCTAAATCTAACGCACAGTTAAGTGCTGTCTGACCACCCATAGTTGGCAGAACTGCATCAGGACGTTCTTTCTCGATGATCTTGCGTACAACTTCCCACTGAATCGGCTCGATGTAAGTCGCATCTGCCATCTCTGGGTCAGTCATAATCGTTGCTGGATTAGAGTTAACTAGGATAACTCGGTAGCCTTCTTCGCGAAGAGCTTTACACGCTTGTGCGCCAGAGTAGTCAAACTCACATGCCTGACCGATAACAATCGGACCAGCACCAAGAATTAGAATACTTTGAATGTCAGTACGTTTTGGCATTATCTACTACTCCGAATTAAGCGCTGTGTTTTTTGATTAGTTCGATAAAGTGGTCAAATAGCGGTGCCGCGTCATGTGGACCAGGGCTCGCTTCTGGGTGACCTTGGAAGCTAAATGCTGGCTTGTCTGTGCGGTGGATACCTTGCAAAGAGCCATCAAATAGCGATACGTGAGTAGCACGTAAGTTTTCCGGTAATGTTGCTTCATCTGCCGCAAAGCCGTGGTTTTGCGAAGTAATCATCACAACGTTACGCTCTAAATCTTTTACTGGGTGGTTTGCACCGTGGTGACCAAACTTCATTTTCACCGTTTGCGCACCTGATGCTAGCGCCAGAATTTGGTGACCTAGACAAATACCAAAAATTGGCAGGCCTTTTTCTAGGAACACTTTGGTTGCTTCAATCGCGTAAGTACATGGTTCTGGGTCACCAGGGCCGTTTGATAAGAATACGCCATCTGGATTTAGTGCCAGAACTTCTTCCGCTGACGTTTCTGCTGGTACAACCGTTAAGCGGCAGCCGCGGTCAACCAACATTCGTAAGATGTTGCGTTTTGCGCCGAAGTCGTAAGCGACAACGTGGTATGGCAGCTCGCTGTCATCTTTCGCCTCTGGAAGTCCACCTTCAAGCGTCCACGAACCTTGCTTCCATTGATACGCTTCTTTTGTTGTAACTTCTTTCGCAAGGTCCATTCCTTTTAAGCCTGGGAATTCTTTTGCTTTCGCTAGTGCCAAAGCTTCGTCTAGGTTGTTGCCCGCAACAATACAGCCGTTTTGAGCACCTTTTTCACGCAGGATACGAGTGAGCTTACGAGTATCGATATCAGCGATGCCAACGATATTTTGAGACTTAAGATAATCAGAGAGGGATTGTTCGTTACGGAAGTTAGAAGCGATTAGAGGAAGATCGCGAATCACAAGGCCTTGTGCATGAATGGAAGAGGATTCTTCATCTTCGGAAGTGGTTCCGGTATTGCCAATGTGAGGATAAGTGAGAGTGACGATTTGCTGAGAATAGGAAGGATCAGTGAGGATTTCTTGATACCCCGTCATCGAGGTATTAAAAACGACTTCACCAACGGAAAGACCATCTGCCCCTATGGACACTCCGCGGAACACTGTCCCATCTTCTAGGACCAACAGTGCTAATTTACCCAAGACAACCTCCAGAATAAAAATGCAAAAAAAATAAATCAAACTGCAAACATGCCTTCCTTTACCTATAAAATCTACATAAATAGGTATTTCAGACAAATTGGCGGTATTCTAAAGTTGGACTCGAAACCTGTCAACCTACAATCAAAAATAAATGATTAATTTCTAGCGAGTAAGGTCATTTTGAATCAGTAAGGCCCAAAAAGATAACTTTTACATGCTATTACATAGAGGGGCATAGAGGTTTAATGAATTTTACAAATTTGAACTTTTTAGAGATCACAAAAAAGTATGAGTTTTTCACGCAAACGTTCACCCGGCAAAAAAGACATTAGTTTTTAGGCATCAAAACCCAAAACACCCACAAAGCAACCAAAACAACAACAAAAGTAAGCACCAAAATACTTTCTGTTAGAATCATTTCATTTACAACTAATTCTATAGATATAAAAAAGCCGGCTACCGCCGGCGAATAATTATGTATTTAGAGATCATTCAATCCCAAAACATCTGTCATGGTATAAAAGCCCGCTGGTTTGGCACTCAACCAAACAGCGGCCTTGACGGCGCCATTAGCAAACGTCATACGATCGGTCGCTTTGTGCGTTATCTCCACTCGTTCCCCGATATCAGCAAACATGGCTGTGTGCTCACCGACAATATCGCCAGCGCGAATTGTAGCAAAGCCGATCTCATCTTTAGTACGTTCACCTGTGATACCTTCTCGCGCATAGACAGCTACATCATTCAGCTTGTTGCCCATCGCACCAGCAATGGCTTCGCCCATCCCGATAGCAGTACCAGAAGGAGCATCAACTTTATGACGATGATGTGCTTCGACAATCTCAACATCACAGTAGTCGCCCATCACTTTGGCTGCTTTCTCAAGAAGCTTAAATACTAGGTTCACACCAACAGAGTAGTTAGGAGCCATGACAACAGGCACTTGCTTAGCGGCTTCGTCAATCAGCTCACGCTCTGCATCACTGAAACCAGTCGTCCCAATCACAATACTCTTTCCATGCTTCTTACACAGTTCAAGATTCGCCAACGTACTTACTGGGGCAGTAAAATCGATGATTACATCAAAATTATCGACGTCTTTAGCAAGATCATCCGTTAAGAACACATCGAATTTGCCTTCACCACAAAGTTCACCGATATCGACACCGACAAGTGAGGACTCAGGTCGTTCTGATCCCGCGCTCACTGTCGCCTCTGGATTAAGGTGTGAAGCTTTAACCAAATTACGGCCCATTCGGCCTGCTGCTCCTGCGATTGCAATACGAACCATTGCGCTTTCTCTCCTTCTCTGGATAACGAGGTTTGCTCTCGTTCTCTCGTTTCGCTTAATCTGTTTAAACTAACAACATACTGTGGTTACCACAAGCAAGTTCATCAGGCTTAAGCAAACTCTTTTACGACACGCTCCAAGATAGGCACGTTCGCTTCAGGAAAGGCATAGTTACCCAATTCTCTTATCTCAACCCAGCGACCTTCTTGACCTTCTCGGCCGTAAGGCTCATTACTGAACTTAGATACCGTAATAAAATCAAACTTAAGTGATTTGTCTGGATAGTCATATTCCAAATGCTCGAAAAGGGCTTGCTCAGTAACTTCAATTCCTACTTCTTCTTCAAGTTCTCTTGCTAGAGCATGTTCAATACTTTCTCCTGACTCGACTTTCCCGCCGGGAAACTCCCAAAACCCGCCTTTATGCTTGTCGTCTGGACGCTTTGTAATAAAAATTTTTGATTTGTCTTGGTTAAAAATAATAGCCGCGACTATGTGAATTCTTTTCATAGGGGTTCCTAACTCTCAAGCCGTTACACTTCAACGGTCTTTGCATCTCTAAAACTATCCGATGCTATCAAAACTTATGAAATTCGACAGCCACAGAATTTGCTTAAAAAAAGAGCCGCCTAGGCGACTCTTTAAAAAATTATCTGACTAATACGTTAGTCGATCTTGCCGTGGCACTGTTTATACTTCTTACCACTACCACAAGGGCAAGGCTCATTGCGACCTACTTTACGTTCATCACGTACCATTGGCTGACTTGAACCTTCTTCAGATTCTTCACCTTCAGAAAGAGGGTTTTGTGCTGCTGCGTGTTGCGCTTGAGCACGACGAGCGGCCTCTTCAGCTTGCGCACGACGTTGCTCTTCCATACGTTCAACTTCTTCTTGTTGCTGAACTCGAACGCGAGATAGAACAGTAATCACATCAGTTTTCAGCGCTTCTAGTAGACCTTCAAACAGTTCAAACGATTCACGCTTGTATTCCTGTTTCGGGTTCTTCTGCGCATAGCCGCGTAAGTGAATACCCTGACGCAAGTGATCCATTGCTGCCAAGTGCTCTTTCCAAAGCGTATCCAGAGTTTGAAGCATAACCGATTTCTCGAAGTTACGAAGCACTTGCGCACCCACCACTTCCTCTTTCTCTTTATACACTTCAACGGCTAGATTGATGATCTTCTCGCGTAGCGCCTCTTCGTAAAGCTTATCGTCTTCTTCAAGCCATTGCTTCACTGGCGCATCAAGATCGAAGTCTGCTTTCAAGCGCTCTTGCAGACCTTCAACGTCCCACATATCTTCTAGTGATTGTGGCGGGATGTACTCATCAATAACCGCTGTTAGCACATCTTCACGGTTTTGCTCGATCATACCGCTGATGTCTTCAACGTTCATCAATTCGTCGCGCAGCTCGTAGACAACCTTACGCTGATCGTTCGCCACATCATCGTATTCTAGTAGCTGCTTACGGATATCAAAGTTACGACCTTCCACTTTACGCTGTGCTTTTTCAATTGAGCGAGAAAGCATTTTCGATTCAATTGCTTCACCTTCTTCCATACCACTTTGGATAAGGCTCGCCATACGATCAGAAGTGAAAATACGTAACAAAGAGTCTTCCATAGATAGGTAGAAGCGAGATGAACCCGCATCTCCTTGACGACCAGAACGACCACGTAGCTGGTTATCAATACGGCGAGATTCGTGGCGCTCAGTACCAATGATGTGTAGACCACCAGCATCTAGTACTTGATCATGTACCACTTTCCACTCTGCTTTAATCGCATCGATTTGTTCTTGAGTTGGGTTCTCCAAAGCTTCCACTTTTGATTGCCAACTACCGCCAAGCACAATGTCCGTACCACGACCGGCCATGTTGGTCGCGATAGTTACCGCACCAGGCATACCCGCTTCAGCAACAATTTCCGCTTCCTTTTCATGGAATTTCGCATTCAATACGTTGTGTTTGATCTTCGCTTTCTTTAATGCGTTAGAAAGAAGTTCTGATTTTTCAATCGATACTGTACCAACCAATGTTGGCTGACCTTTCGCAACGCGCTCTTTGATATCTTCAATGATTGCAGCAAACTTCTCAGCTTCGGTACGGTACACCACATCCGGCATATCGTTACGAATCATTGGTTTGTTGGTTGGGATAACCACCGTTTCCAAGCCATAAATAGATTGGAACTCAAACGCTTCAGTATCCGCAGTACCTGTCATACCAGACAGTTTTTCGTATAAGCGGAAGTAGTTCTGGAAGGTAATCGAAGCCAAAGTTTGGTTTTCGTTTTGAATCTTAACGCCTTCTTTCGCTTCTACTGCTTGGTGAAGACCTTCAGACCAACGACGACCTGGCATTGTACGACCAGTATGTTCATCAACAATTACTACTTCACCTTCGTCAGTAACGATGTAATCAACGTTGCGCTCAAACAACACATGAGCACGCAAAGCGGCATTCACGTGATGTAACATGCTGATGTTAGTCGGAGAGTAAAGTGTGTCACCCTCTTCCATAAGACCATTTTTCACCAACAGTTCTTCAACGTACTCTTGGCCCGTTTCTGTGAGGTATACTTGCTTTGATTTCTCATCAACAGTGTAGTGACCATCACCACGATATTCTTCAGAGTCTTCTTTGTCTTGCTTTTTAAGATGCGGGATCAAAAGGTTGATTCGGGTGTATAGCTCAGAGCTATCTTCAGCAGGACCAGAAATGATTAAAGGGGTACGAGCTTCATCAATTAGGATTGAGTCCACCTCATCGACAACTGCAAAGAAGCGTTCACGTTGTACGCGATCTTCGCTACGGAAAGCCATATTGTCACGAAGGTAGTCAAAACCAAATTCATTGTTCGTTCCGTACAAGATGTCAGCTTGGTACGCTTCTTTTTTCTCTTGAGGAGGCATGTTTGGCACGTTTACGCCAACAGTCATACCTAAAAATTCAAATAGAGGGCGGTTTGTCTCTGCATCACGTTTAGCTAGATAATCGTTCACTGTTACAATGTGAACGCCTTTACCAGCCAGGGCATTTAGGTAAGCAGGAAGCGTTGCCGTCAGCGTTTTACCTTCACCCGTACGCATTTCAGCGATTTGACCCGCATTTAGAACCATACCGCCGATAAGCTGGACGTCGAAGTGGCGCATACCGTAGACACGCTTAGATGCTTCACGAACCGTAGCAAAAGCTTCTGGAAGTAGTTTATCAAGAGTTTCACCTTTCTCTAGGCGCTCACGGAATTCAACCGTCTTTGCTTTTAACTCTTCATCACTTAGAGCCTCGAATGTTGGCTCATAGTTATTAATTTCTTTTACAATTTTTCTAAGGCGGCGCAGTGTTCGGTCGTTGCGACTGCCAATCACTTTTGTCAGTAGCTTAGTTATCATTTTTCGTGAATCTCTCTTTATTCAGACCGTTCCCGATCTACTCATAATGCCTTCAGTCTCTGCCAGTTTGGAACTAAGAATACTGAGATAAATCATTTATCAAAGATATTGAGTTCAAACATCCATATTTCAAGGCTAAGTTTTGAAACAATGTGGCTTAGTGTAAGGATTTTTAATCGATACAACCATAAATAGACGTATTTGTTTGAAGCACTCTGAA
>NZ_JAWOVM010000110.1:0-11636 GCF_033339895.1 Vibrio sp. 1751 | reverse complement strand
TACCACGAGCCGCACCAGTGACTACTGCTACTTTTTCCGGTTTCATCTTGGTCTTCCTTAAATGTTGAGATTACAAATTCGCTTGTATCCCTAGCGTTTTTTGTTTTTATGCCTAGTCGCGTTACAGCTGCGCTTCTCATACGCAGGGTCTTTTATATCTTATAAAAACTATAGAAACAGTCTGGGAGTCGAATGTGAACTAATCAAGGCAACTTGATGACTATGGCAAGATCAACGTAAGAAAGTGTGTTGGAAGGCGCAAAGTTACACGATTGGAGGACTTGGATAGAAAAGTATTGGTCTGATTAATCAAATACTACTTCATCAGACCAATATTACTTGTCTCTTAATCTCTTACAAAAGCTGGTTTTGTTATTTTCACCAGAAAAGGCTGAAGCAAGAGATTAAACAACATGCCAGCAATAAACAGGGTGATCACAATACTCGCACCACTCGGTAAGTCATAGCGAGCCGATGCGGCAATACCCGATAAGATCCCAACAATACCAATGCTGATACTAGCGACAAAGAATCGAGTTCCCTTCAATGCTGCCGCACATAAAGCTGGAATAACCAACAAAGCAAATTCTAAATAAATGCCGGTTAACTTGACCGTAATGGGCATCAGGATTGCAAAGATCAGATAAAAACCACTACCGCGCATAAACGCAGGTTTTAACCAAACCAATAGCAACATCGCAGCGGTAATGAGTGCCAAAGGCCAAACGTCTGCCCAAGTCGCCCATAACAATTGCCCATTAAGAATCCCTTGAATAAAGTCTCCGCCGTGTGGGTCTTTACTCACCAGCAGGATCGCCAGCGATGCAGACACGACAAACAAGCTGCCAATCATGGGCTCTAAATGTTGCTGGTATCGTTTCTCCATTAAGGCAATCAAACCGCAAAGCATCAAAGACATCACCCAAGGGCCAATCATTTCGCCAAAGAATGAGCCTGAGAACAGCGCGTATTGGCTCAACCAGTAGTGGCTTAGTGCTGCCCCCAATGCCGCGACTTGCGCCACCGCCAAATCTATAAAGATGATCTGACGATTAAGAACTTGTTGCCCCATAACGATGTTGCCAACCAACGCAATTAAACCACACAAAACCGCAGGTAAAAGCCATGCATAATCCGCCATGACTTAGATCTTCACAGGAGCGGGTGGCACTAACACATCCAGTAAATCATCAATGACCTGATCGTACATCTCATCTAAGCTTTCACCCTCAGAAACGGTCAATGGCAGTTGAATCACAGGTTTGTCAGTATGATCTTGCAACCAGTTCGCTGGACGCTGATCCTGATGAGAAGAGTAAACAATCGCATCAAAACTGTCAGCATCTAACTTGGTAAGTGATTGCAGGTGAGATGTGGTCGGTGAAATGCCCGGTTTAGGTTCGAGATCGGCAATCTGCTTCATTCCGAGCCAATCGTACAAATAACGATACGTCGCGTGATAACCGACAACTTGCTTACCCTTTAAAGCAGCCCCTTTCTCATTCCATTCTTTAAGCTTTTTACGCCAATGAGCACGAAACTTCATACCATTCACTTGGTAACTTTGTGCGTTGTCGGGATCAATCGCTTTTAGGCGCTCCGTGACTTTACGAGATAATGGAATCATGTCATTTGCCGCAAATTGAACATGTGGGTTACCGTGAGCGTGTATATCTCCCATGCTACGGTCAACGTGAGCATGAGTATCTAACATGCGCACGAAGTCCGTCGCGTAGATCATGCTCGGCGCACCATTTTGCACCGCCGCATTGCTGCTACGAACTTGCAGCATAGGTAACCACCCCACTTCTAGTTCTGCACCCGAGCACATTGCCATGTCCGCTTGGCGCATCTTCGCAATCAAAGAAGGACGAGCTTGTACGTAATGTGGGTCTTGCTTAGCCGTTGTCGCTGAATAAATACTGGCATCTGGCGCGTGGCTTTCAAGAAAGGCTTTCCATTCTGGCTCACAAACGAAAATGTTTAGAGCCAAAGCAGGCGAAGAGATGATGGCAGCTCCTGCTGCCATCATCACCAAACTGCATTTATTCAATGTCAGCTTAGAACGCATGAGCACCGTGCGCTCCAAATGTCATCACGTATTGCAGAGTGAACACGTTGTCTGTCTCGCTGTCTTGGTTATCAATGCGAGTGTATTGCGCACGGATAGTACCGAAATGAGAAGAATCCCATGCGATCATCGCATCCATTTCTTTATCATTCAGCTCAGTGAAATGCATGTGGTCGCCGTGTGCATGACCATCGTAGCTTTCTGCTTCGCCGTAACGTAGACCTGCTGACCAGCTTGGGTTGAAGCGATAAACACCCGAAACATAGTAAGCGCTTAAGTTGTCTGGTGACTCTGCATCGTTTTTATATTTGCTGTCTACCACACCGTCTAACAGCATGTATTCAGCCGATAGCGTGAAGTTGCTGTATTTGTAATTACCGTCTGGTGCCCATTTCCAAACAAAATCAGCACCGTAAAGGTTCGCACCTGTCACTGCTGCGCCATGATGGTGATCGTGCTCATGCTCTTCTTCATGACCGTGGTCGTGATCTTCGAATTCTTTAACCTTGCCGTTTTCGTTACGCAGGTAACTTAAACCAAACTGCCAACTTGAAGATTCGGAGAAGTCACTACCAAGCTTCAGCGTCGTGGTGTACACGCCAACTTCAGAACCATCTTCAACAGAAGACATTTTGCTACCACTGAGCGCTTCTACACCAAGTTTTACGTAAAGGTCGGTTGGCAACACGATGTTTGCACGTACACCATCATCGTAGTAGTGCGAGCCAAGGAAAGTACGATAAGCAATTGGACGCTCAACAAAGCTATCGGTGTGCATGTGTTGGTTGTTCAGGTAACCAAAGTCAGATAGGAATCGGCCAGCGCGCACGTTTACACCATATGGCAATGCCAAAGTTTCGATGAATGCCTCTTCAAGCTCTAATTCTGTCTCATCACCATGACTTTCAAGAACCGCGGTCAATGCGCCGTAAAACTTGTCGTCGATATTTGATGAGAAGTTTAATTCCGTATGGCCTAGACCAAAGCCTTCTTCGCGCTCAGAATTATGACGTTGGCCATCTTGGTAGTAGCCATCAACAACAACACCAATCTGTGGGTTCGATAGTGTGTCGGCAAAAACAGGGGATGCAAAAATGCTACCGATCACGAGAGACACCAATTTCTTATTCACTACTATTTCCTTTTTGTTATGTTATAACATTTAATTTTGCGATGTTATAATATAACAATTCTCATTACACAAGCAGAAATTTAAATTAGGCTCCGATTTCATGTTCGTACTCAATCCATGAATTGGGCTATCAACAAATGAATCAATTGATGTTTTTTATACGTATACTAATGAGAATTAGTAATTAAATAAGTAACGGAATTTCAATATGTTGAATATGGATTTTTCAAAAAGAATCGTGATAGATACTGCTCAACAGGAGTGGATCGCCAGCCCTTCCAAAGGTGTGTGGCGCAAACCTTTGGAACGAGAAGCCAAAGAATCAGGGCATACCACCAGCGTCGTTAAGTACGAGCCAAATTCGCAGTTTTCGACTCATCCTCACCCTCAAGGAGAAGAAATATTGGTGCTCGAGGGGGTATTCTCTGACGAATACGGTGACTACCCTGCCGGCACTTACCTTCGTAACCCTCCAGGAAGTCAACACGCACCATTTAGCAAAGAAGGCTGTGTGATTTTAGTTAAACTAAATCAGTTCGAATCTGAGGATCTTGAAACAGTTCGCATTAATACAAACCAAGCGAGCTGGCAGAGTGGTGTCGGTGGGTTGCAAGTCATGCCGCTGCATAATTTTGAGCACGAACATGTCGCGTTGGTTAAATGGCCAAAAGGTGAGAAGTTTCAACCACACCGTCACTTTGGTGGTGAAGAAATTTTCGTATTGTCAGGAGAGTTGAGAGACGAGCTAGGTACCTATCCCGCTCTCTCTTGGATTCGAAGCCCACATATGAGCGAGCATTTTCCTTTTGTAGAGCAAGAAACGATCATTTGGGTAAAAACTGGTCACCTGCCGCTCCAAGCTCCTGCTCAGCACTCCTAATGTTTGCACACTTGGCATCGTCCATTGGAACTAAAATCGGCCCGCAATTTACGAGCCGATGATCATTTCGTCACTAAGAACCCATTATTCGCGAGTGGAGCCAGTCTTTGAGCTCAGCCCGGTTATGTTTTAACACGTTCATTTCGTGATCATCAATCGGGCTTCCTTGAAGTTCTAGTACGCGGATTTCCTTATCTAAAGCATTGTAGTTTTTAACGGTTTCAGCAAATGATGCATCGTTTTCGGTAAGCTGAGTAATGGTATCCAAATGTTCTGGGAATTCATGAGTTAATGAGTGATTTTCACCTAACATAGAGACCTCTTGGCTATTATTTGAGTACAAAACAGTGCCTAATTTTTGAGCACCACATGTATAACCGTAGCATCTAATGAGACGTTAATTCGTCGCACCGTCCACAAAAAGAACAACAAAGTTATTTTCAATTTTTCCTAGAAAGTGTTTTCTTTTTAGTCTCAATAGTCGAATGCAAAAGATGCCACTATGATCGTTCTATAATAACCCTCAACAATGAGAGCGATCATGCGAAAGACAATTCTAGTTACTGGATCTACTGACGGTATTGGTTTAGAAACCGCGAAAATGTTAATTAACCGTGAACAACACGTAATAATCCATGGCCGGAATATAGAGAAAATTCAACAAGTTGAGCAAAGTTTGAGGGAGATGAAAAGTGGTAAAGTTGAAAGCCTTGTTGCTGATTTATCCTCTCCCAATGCGGTAAAACAGATAGTGATGGAGATAACAGAACGGTTCAATCATTTAGACGTCATCATTAACAATGCTGGTGTGTACGCAACACCAAATCCAAGAACTAAAGAGGGTCTTGATGTACGCTTCGCAGTCAACACCATTGCTCCCTACTTACTCACTAGAGAGCTATTGCCGTTGCTCGGTGATACGGGTCGTGTGGTTAATTTGTCTTCAGCTGCACAAACAACAGTAAACACTAGCGCTTTACTCGGTAACAAACCATTGTCAGATGGCGAAGCATATGCCCAAAGCAAATTGGCATTAACGATGTGGTCACGAGCAATCGGACTAAAGCTTAAGAACACTGGCCCTATGTTGGTATCAGTAAACCCAAAATCATTCCTAGGTAGTAAGATGGTTAAAGATGCTTATGGGGTTGCTGGTGGTGATATCCGCTTAGGGGCAGATATTCTAACTCGCGCTGCGCTATCAGAAGAGTTTGCCCAAGCGCATGGTATGTACTTCGATAATGACATTGAAGCATTTGCGCCCCCACACCCTGATGCATTAGATCAAAGCAAAACACAGCAGATAATTGATAGTATTGAATTAATCCTAAGCAAACCCTATTAATAACAATTAAGAATTATCTTGAGGTTCGTTTTTATTCGGACCTTAAAAACAATGTATTCGATAAGTGAAACTTGTTATCACTTTTCCGCAAACTCCCAATAAGGCGGCGTGCCATAGTATTCAGCAAAGTAATCAATAAAGGCACGCACCTTAGGCGCAATTAAACGAGAGCTTGGGTACACAGCCCAAATCCCAGCATCCATCGCTAAAGGGTGATCTTCGAGTACTTCCACTAGCTGACCACTTTGTAATTCTTGATAAACACTCCAAACTGAGTTGATAGAAATACCTAACCCGTTTACCGTCGCGTCTCTCATCGCATCACCATTATCAGTTTTAAAACGACCAGAAGCTCTTACATTGAGCATTCCATCTTTTGTATTGAATGACCAATTATTCATTCCAACTAAGTTAATGCATTCATGATTCGCCAAGTCTTGGGGCTTGTTAGGTCTCCCAAATTGTTCAATATAATCTGGTGATGCAACGATAATACGACGATCTAGCGCAAGCTTTCTTGCAACCAATGAAGAATCTTTCAACTCAGCGACACGAATGGCGACATCAAAACCTCCCTCAACCAGATCAATAATGGAATCAGAAAATCGGCAGTCCACGGTTAACCCTGGGTAACGCGCCATAAAACCTTTTAATGCGGGCACAATATGCAAGCGACCAAAAGTTGCAGAGGCGGTTATACGTAATACTCCCGTTGGCGAACTCTGCCCTGAGCCAACAGCTCCCCTTGCTGCCTCCACTGTTGCAAGGACCTCCTCCGCGTGAGGTAAAAAAGCCTGCCCCTCTTCAGTTAAGGAAACTTTGCGTGTGGTGCGATGAACTAAACGAACTCCTAAGCTGTCCTCAAGTTTATTGATGTGTGCGCTAGCGACAGCAGGAGAAAGTCCAAGCTCCTGACCAGCCATGCTGATGTTGTGTGTCGAAGCCAAACGGACAAATAGCTTTACATGATCGATGTTCATTTAATTTTCAATTATTTGTAAAAAATCACCATATAGAGCTTAGCATTTTCTTCCTTACGGATAGTAAATAAATACTCCAATTAGAAAAAGCTGATGGGCAGATAGAAGTCCAGCTCAAACGCCTCATCATGGCTAAGGAAATGGTTTTTCTGATAGTGAACATAAGCGGGTGTAGAACGCTGCTTAAAGCCTGAATTCGGCAACCACTTCTCTAACACCATACTCAATTGAGGAAGAAGCTCTCCATATACGCCTGTTAAGCGAAAAACAGCATGCAAACCACCCGGGATCGTCATTTGATTCACGACACCGCGTACTTTAAGCGGCTTATCAATCGCCATACAAGCCACATAGCGACACTTATCTAGCTCGACCCAAGCGGGGTTGGAGTGATGCAAACCATATTGAACCGAAAAGTCCCGATTCTCAGAGCTTGCCCACGCCTTCAAAATCAGCCACGCATTGCGAATGGAACGGCTATAACCCTCATGCCGCACATAAGCCGCAAAGCGTTGTGGAACCTCCATAATTTTAGGTTCTGGCAACTCGCGTTTAGCAACCCGATGATAACCCGCAGCCACTTCCGGATCTTTTAGATACGGCTTTTCTGCGACTTGTAAATCATGCTTTCGCCACGCACCAGGAGACATAGCGAACGTTGCTTTAAACGCTCGGCTAAAAGAAGATACCGAGCTAAAGCCGCACTTGTTAGCAATGTCTAACACCGATGAGCTGGTATCAAACATCAGTTGATTGGCGGCGTATTCCATTCTTGTGCGACGGATATATTGATGGACAGACTCCCCTACCACATCTTTAAAAATACGATGGAAGTGCTGTTCAGAATAGGCTGCTACATCTGCTAGCTCTTTAGCCGATAAATCTCTGCTAATGTCCTGGTGAATGTAAAACAGCACGTCATTGATTCTGGAAACTTGTTGATGGCTCACGGAGTAAACTTTCGCTTAAATAGCATAAATGGACATGTTTAACAGCATAAATGGACACACCAAGCTTGGCAATTTACCTATACTATTTCTGACATAAAAAAAGACAATTACGAGAAGCACAGCACATGGAAATCGCACAGTCATTACAACAAACTAAGTCATCCTACATCCGAGAGATCCTCGCAGCAGCAAGCGATAAGAACGTCATTTCTCTTGCAGGTGGCTTACCGGACGAAAAAACCTTCCCGATCGACTTAATGAAACCGACGCTAGAAAACCTCGCGAATATGCCAGAGGTGTTTCAATATGGCGCAACAGCAGGCTACGCACCGCTACTTAATTTTTTGACCGATTATTACCAGCTGCCAGAATCTCATTTGGCGATGATCACAACGGGCTCTCAGCAAGGGCTAGATTTGATTGCGCGTGCGTACGTGAATCCGGGCGATAAAGTGGTAATGGAAGCACCGAGCTACCTTGGTGCTATGCAAGTATTCGGTCTAGTGCAAGCCAACATCGTGACTGTTTCACAAACCGAGTGTGGTCCAAACCTTGAAGAACTTGAACAATGCTTTGCTACACAGCAACCGAAAATGTTCTATGCCGTGCCCGATTTTCACAACCCAACGGGCGTGTGCTGGGCGCTAGAGACTCGCCAAAAAGTTGCCGAGCTTTGTATACAATACGACGTGGCATTCATTGAAGACGCACCATACCGCGAGCTGCGTTTTTCTGGTGAAGCACTGCCGCTAGTTTCGGACTTCTGCCCACAGCACTCCATCGTATTGCGCTCTTTCTCCAAAATAGCTTCACCAGGCTTGCGTATTGGTGTAGTTACGGGCAAAAACAGCTACCTTGAGCCACTCATCAAAATTAAACAAGGTGCCGATCTGCACTCTAGTATTCCTATGCAAGCTTTGCTGCATGGTCTACTGCAACATGACAACTTCGAAACGCACATTTCAACCATCTGTGCGCTTTACAAATCACGTTACGATGTCATGTTTGCTGAACTGCAAAAACAGCTGCCAGAAAGTTGCGTACTCAAACCCGTCGATGGTGGTATGTTCGTTTGGGTCGAGATTCCAGAATGCGACACCTTCGAACTGGCGAAAAACCTTCTCGCAAACTGGGTTGCTGTAGTGCCGAGCCCGGTCTTTTATCCAGAAGGTTCAAAGGTAAAAGCCGCTCTGCGTCTTAACTTTACCAATGCTACACCAGAAGAACTGACGACAGCTGTCTCTCGACTCGCGGATGTCCTCAACACGTTGTAATTGAACACGAGTGTAAGAACCTGCCTTTGAGATTCAAAAAAGTCTCAAAGGCAGCATCAAAAAAGTTCCCCAAAAAAATTTATATTTTTCCTTCAAATCAACTCTCTACAGTAAGTGCCTGTTTTCTCTTGAACCTCTCACTCATATAAAAATGAGAACTCAATCACGTATTTGATGGTTGGAAAAGTTACGTCTATCTTTCAGTCAAAGACATCAACTTCGCAGCGTTAATGCTCTCAATTTCAGACACTTTATCAATCGTGGCTTAGCGGTTGATAAACGACTAAAAAAGCATCTGTGGGCATACCCACTACGAAGGGTTGACCAGAACCATTCTGAATGTCGCGAGCCAATCTTTTGATTGGCAATTACGTCAGTGAATCGCACCAAATGACAGAGGGGTTATCAGGATGAATACTCGAACCACGACAGGACTCGTCACCATCGGCTGGTCCGTTACACTTTCACTTTTTACCGCATTCGCCGTGTATGCCAATACGTCGCCAAACTGTAGTGACGTATTAGCGGGCAACACAACCGCCGCATCGCAAAAAATGATGGTTTTATTGGGCGAAGACATCACCAAATCCAACCGTATAACTACGGTGATTCCAGCCGAAAACAATCCATTTGTGACCGAAGAACTGGTTTCGGTTTCTAACGACGTATCGCCAAACGGTCGTCTTTCACAAAAGAGTTTGGAAGAGATTCGGAAAGTCCGCTCAAATCTAGAGAAAGCAGCACAGGAAGTAAGCCGATTACAAGGCACTTTTGAAGTGGCTTTCATCAGTTTGATTGATGGTTACTGCCAATTTTCTAATCATAAACGTACTCAACATGCCAAAATCGACTTTGACCATTTGGAAGGCCTCACTTTGTATTCAATCCCCGCTTTAATAGCAATGGTCGATCAGTCGTACTACATGGCAAAGAATCGAATCGCTAATGAGCAGAAACAGTTAAGCGACATTGAAAAAGAGAAACAGAGGCAGAAACAGCAAGCAACTGCGGCAGCAGCCGCTCGTTACCAAGACAGTAACGTACTTGTAAGAGTCGAGAACTTTGATGGCGCTAATGTGACATTTTCCGTTACTAACATTGGTTCACAAGGATCATTGCAACCAAATTTCAACTCGTTTAATGCATATCGTACAGAAAGTGGAGAATTAATCTACAAGTCAGAATCTTTATTACACCTGGCGGATACTGCAGGTAACACACTTGAAACAATGGGTATCGCTGAGCTCTCATCACAAGGTGGAAGTGACATATCGATCTCTCCTGGAGAAACCCGAAAATTCGTTACTAGCATTGCTTCAGAAGTCGCGCCACATACGCAGTTGAGCTTAGAGTTTCCAGCCAAAGTGCTTAATACTGAGCGAGACTTTACATTGTCGTTTTCTGATACATCAGCGGTGGCGACAGCAAACGTTAATTAACGCAAAGTAGCCAGTATTTGTAGAACGCATCAAAGACAGGCGAGCAGCGCCTGTCTTTCAATTATGATCAAGCCAATAGCTACTGTTTGCACTTGTAAGCATTTGCAAACATCGTCACTGACGTAGAAAAGCTCAACGGTTGATACAAGTACAAGGTATCTGCGCCTAAATCCGCCGCCTTGATGCGCATTTGGTTTAGCGTCCCCCAAACCATGTCTTTATCTGCATGAAGCCAGTAGTCGTAAAAGTGTCCTTCTGAGCCGATCACGGTACCCATTAGTTCACAGTTTTCAATCGCATTCACATTGCCCCAAAGCACCTGTACTTGCTCAGATTCTTGAGTTGGGAACGTCACACATCCCGTTAATGATGCCGCTAACGCGAGAGTCATCACTCGCTTTTTCATACTTATATCGCCAAAATTTTTCATAGATGGCAGATTTTATGAATGGCTGATGTGATGACTAGCAAAAACTTTTTATCGCGTGTTCAAGTAGAATTAATGGACAACGGAAAAGATCCAAAAGGTGATCATGCAGCTAGCGAGCAAAAGCCTAATCACTCAGACCTAGCAATAAAGCTGTATCTGAGATACAACAGTAACGATTAAATAGCCGCGAGGGATAGAGTTTGGTTGCTAAAAATAAGCTAATTCGCTACACAGCTACGGAAGTCGCTGATGCATTTGACAAAGAAGATGAGCTCATTAAACAAGTTCAGTCCAACCAACTCTCGCAAGTGCTATTGCTTTGGCAAGTAAAAAGTCCAACGCTCGTGCTTCCCGCGGGTAAGAAATGGCCAGTGTCTAATGAGTTAGAACATGCGTTAAATACGTCTGGCTGGAAGCTCTTTTCTCGTAAAACCGGTGGTGCCCCAGTCCCTCAGGTGCCAGGTATTATCAATCTATCCCACATTTACCACTGGCCAGAAGGCGAGCCTTACAACATCAAAAAAGCGTATCTCGATTTATGTGCAATATTAACGGTTTTCTTTAAACAGCTCGGCGTGAAAGTGGATGTTCATGCTACGCCTTATTCCTACTGCGATGGCGAGTACAACCTCAACATTGTCGGGCAAAAAGTCGTGGGAACCGCGCAGCGTGTTTTACTTAAAAAAGGCGGCGGACAAGTGGTATTGTCACAAGCATGCATTCTGATTGATGCCGACGTCGAGAAGATTGTCGAACCAGTACGAATGTGTAATCAGCTTTGCGGTCACAGCGATGATATTCGTGGTGATGTCCACACACCGCTCTTCCATCATGTATCCGACCGCCCATCGGTAGATTCGCTCTTTCAGCAATTGACGAGTGCGTTTTTAACGCATGCAAAAGCGGAGTAATGAAAGGAGCAAGCCTCCCCCACACTCCGAACAGCATTTGATAAACTAAAACTGCATACCGTGATAGCGATGTAAGAATGGGCATCGCCAACGTAAAACCATTCAATCGATCGACCAAACCAGTTATCAGTTTTGCCTGCCAAAAAGAAATGAGATCCAGTTCAAATATTTATCCATGACGGAATTAGTTGAAGCCTGCGCGTAAAAGCCTCAGAATGTCGCAC
>NZ_JAWOVM010000109.1:0-11699 GCF_033339895.1 Vibrio sp. 1751 | reverse complement strand
GCGGGGTGGAGCAGCTTGGTAGCTCGTCGGGCTCATAACCCGAAGGTCGTCGGTTCAAATCCGGCCCCCGCAACCAAATACAAGACGATAGATTGAGTACTTATTTAGTATACAATTGTTAAGTCGTCTACGGATGCGCCGCTTGATTCAACGCCTGCTTCTCGCAACCAATCACATCGCTCTTTTCATAATGCTGCGAAGCATGAATCCCCAAAAGCTAAACTTTTATCCGCATCATATGATGTCGGACGATTTCGTTTGTGTTTAAAACACGATATGAATCGGCTGACGTACAAGTATGATGAGGCTTCGCGTGTTTTATCTACTTTAATTAACAGAGTTATCCACATACGTCGTTCTGTGGATAAGTTGGTTGATAAAGTGTTTTTAGCTTGACTTTTTATGATGGGGAAGAAAGATCTTTTCTCTAAAGTGAAGTTGAAACAACAAAGAAATATCAATTAAATCGTTGTTATATAAAGAAAAAATAAGTTTTTTGTCGGATCGGGTACGTTAAAATACGATCATTAACTGGTATTTTTTTGATCCTAGTCATTTCTCCGAGCTGTGTTTAACTTTTTTCTGCTAGCTTGTTTTTCTTGAATCTCAAATTTTTTTCCACATTACAAAATTGAGAACAAGGTCATGAATTGAACATGCAAAAGTACTTTCAATCTCTTGCATATAGACTACGCTCTATGCGTCTCTCGGCAGTCCCTTCTCGACTATCCTTATTAAGCGTTGCTTTTTCGTCTCTATAGATGAATTACTCTCAGTGGGGAGTTGATTCAGTTGCTCTGTCAAAGCCCATTTAATGTGCTCATCAAGTAATTTATTTTCACCTTGCCGACTTTCCAGCGCACCTATGATTCGCTGACTATATTCTGCATTACCAAGTGCGACAGCGATGTTACGTAGCCACTGTATATGACCAATACGACGGATAGCGGAGCCTTCCATATTTTTTAGAAAAGTCGCTTCATCCCAGTTAAACATGTCGACGAGGTCAGGGTTTTTGAAACTGTCACGACGGTGGAAATCATCTTGCTCCGTTATGTCGGCGTAGCGGTTCCATGGGCAAACCAATTGACAGTCGTCACAACCATAAATGCGGTTACCCATTGGCTTTCGAAACTCTTCAGGAATCACTCCATCGAACTCGATGGTGAGATAAGAGATACAACGCCTGGCATCGACAACTTTGTCTTCAACGATGGCTTGTGTTGGGCATGATGTAATGCATGCTTTGCATTTACCGCACTGATCAACGCTTGGCTCATCTACGGGTAGTGGTAAGTCGATAAGTAGTTCACCTAAAAAGAACCACGATCCACAGTCTTGATCCAAAATCAGGGAATGTTTCCCGGTCCAACCTAAGCCCGCTTTTTGGGCGAGAGGTCGCTCTAATATTGGTGCGGAATCAACGAAAGGTCGGTAACCATATTGACCAACCTCTTGTTCAATAAGTTTGCCGAGTTTATTTAGCTGCTTTCTGACGAGCTTGTGATAATCACGCCCTAGTGCGTAGCGGCTAATATAGGCATGACTTTTATTCGCGAGGTTTGAAGCGAATTGAGCCTCTGGTGGCAGATAGTCCATCCGGACGCTGATAACACGAACGGTTCCCGGGAGTAGCTCATGGGGTCTAGCACGCATCATACCGTGACGAGCCATCCAATCCATTGAGCCGTGATAGCCTGCATCAAGCCATTTTTGTAGTGCTGCTTCATGTTCACTCAGATCAACGTCGCAGATCCCAACTTTTTGGAAGCCGAGTTCTTTTCCCCAAACTTTGATTTGTTGTGCGAGTTGTTCGTAGTTCATGTTAACCACCGGAATAAAGGGGGGCGGATCTTAACGGATCTCTGGCTTTGGTGCTACCCAGTTAGGTACGTTTTTGATGTTGTGAATACTGCTTATTGAAGTCATTTGCATATATTCTAAATCTAGGTCGATACTAAGATGATTAAGATACCGTTTATTGGATACTTTTTTCGCACATATGACATTTGAAAGCTTGTCTCTCAAAACCAACACGGTTTACTATTCCTGTTCTTTTGATTTTTATATAGTCAACGATCATTAGTTAGAGAAGCATCAATGAGCACGAAACAATTCAATTTAAAAGATGAGCATGAAACGGTTGCACTAGGCACCGCTTTGGCTCAGCTTTGTTCCCAGCAAACCACAATTTATCTGCATGGTGATTTGGGTGCAGGTAAAACAACCTTTAGTCGTGGTTTTGTCCGTGCTCTTGGTCATCAAGGTAACGTGAAAAGTCCAACTTATACTCTAGTCGAACCGTACCAGTTGGATCAGTGGCAAGTATATCACTTCGACCTTTATCGTCTTGCGGATCCTGAAGAGCTTGAGTTTATGGGGATTCGAGACTATTTCACAGACGATGCGATTTGCTTGGTTGAATGGCCTGAAAAAGGGCATGGCTTACTGCCACAACCGGATCTTGATGTAAACATTCGCTACCAAGGTGAGCAACGTGTAGCCGAACTAACAGCTAATAATGATTATGGTGTGCAGTTACTCAGTCGATTGGAGCTATGTTGAGTTTTTCAAATTTTAGAGTAGTGGCGACGTTTGTCGCCACTTTTCTCCTTCTCATCCCCAATTTAGCATTTGCTAACGTCGTTAAGAGTTTTCGAGTTTGGCCTTCACCTGATGAAACGCGTGTTGTCATCGATTTAGGCTCGGAAGCTGACTATTCCTATTTCTCTTTATCAGGGCCGGATCGCCTTGTCGTGGATTTAAAAAGCACGACGATGCAGGCCAAACTGCCTGTTACTGTTACGGATAGCCCTGTTTTAAAACTGGTACGAAAAAGCTCGCCTCCAGAGAAGGGCACTTATCGTTTGGTGTTTGAACTAAAAAAGAGCGTTCAAGCGGAATTATTTAAATTAAGCCCAACACCAGGTGGGCAGTATGGTCACCGCTTGGTGATTGATTTACCGCACGGTAAGAAGGCATCGACCTCTAAACCGAGTAAGCCAGCGGCGGCCAGCAAAGACATGAGTTCAGTTCAACGAGCTCAAGAAGTGTTAATTGTTATCGACCCTGGTCACGGTGGGGAAGACCCTGGCTCTATTGGCCCTTCACGTCGTAAGTACGAGAAAGATGCGGTATTGAGTATCTCAAGAAAAATTGCTGCTCAGCTCGATGCGACTCCTGGTATTAAAACGCGCATGACTCGTACGGGAGATTACTTTGTAAACTTAAACCGTCGTGTCGCGATTGCTCGTGAAAATGATGCGCACTTGCTGATTTCCATTCACGCAGATGCGTTTACTTCACCGAAGCCTCGCGGTGGATCGGTCTTCGTACTAAATACTCGTCGTGCAAATACCGAAATTGCTCGTTGGGTCGAGAACCATGAGAAACAGTCTGAGTTATTGGGCGGCTCGGGTAATGCGTTCTTCACGAAGACAAAAGATCGTAACGTGAACCAAACTTTGTTGGACTTGCAGTTTAGTCATTCACAAAAAGAAGGCTATAAGCTGGCAACAGAAATCCTAGGTGAGATGGGACGTGTTGCGCACCTGCATAACACCAAACCGATCAACACCAGCCTTGCGGTTTTGCGCTCTCCACAGATTCCGTCTGTGCTAGTGGAAACGGGCTTTATTTCTAACCCAACAGAAGAGCGTTTACTGTTTCAACGAGCGCACCAAGATAAGTTAGCTCAGGCTATCACTAAGGCGGTCGTCAAGTACTTAAAAGATAACCCACCAGAGGGTACGGTGTTCTCGCCTTCAGCGAAGCCAATGGTACATATTGTAAAGCGTGGCGAGTCATTATCGGTGATCGCGAACAAATATGGGCTTAGCTCTAAAGCGCTGATGTCGGCAAACAACTTGAAGTCGACAGGCTTGGCAATTGGTCAGAAGCTCAACATTCCTTCTGCTGGTACGATTAAAGTGCCAAGTAAACCGATTACTGTTGAGACAGAAACCATTACGCACAAGGTTAAGTCTGGTGAGTTCTTAGGTAAGATTGCGAATCACTATAAAGTGAAGGTTTCAGATATCCGCCGAGAGAATAACTTGAAGTCAGATACCTTGTGGGTAGGGCAAAAGTTGAAGATAACGGTCGCGGTAAAAGATAAACCGATTCGTAAGCACAAGGTTTCTCGGGGTGAGTTCCTTGGCAAAATAGCGTCCAAATACGGCGTTAGCGTATCGAGCATTCGTAAAGCGAATAACTTACGCTCTGATCAGCTAGCGGTTGGGCAAGTCCTGATCATTCCAAACAAGTAGGTGAGCTTCTAACTCATTATGACGATTAAAATTTTGCCAGCCAGACTTGCAAACCAAATCGCCGCAGGGGAAGTGGTCGAAAGACCTGCTTCTGTGATTAAAGAGCTGGTTGAAAATAGTCTTGATTCTGGCGCAACTCGAATCGATATCGATATCGAGAAAGGAGGCGCAAAGCTGATTCGTGTTCGTGATAACGGAAAAGGTATCGCGAAAGATGAACTTGGCTTAGCGCTCAGTCGTCATGCGACATCTAAGATACATACCTTAGATGATCTCGAAGCTATTATGAGCCTAGGTTTTCGCGGTGAAGCGTTAGCCAGTATTAGCTCAGTCTCGCGTTTGACGCTCACGTCGCGTCCTGCGGCACAAGAAGAAGCCTGGAGTGCCTACTCCGAAGGGCGTGATATGCAGGTGAAGCTTAAGCCAGCAGCGCACCCGATTGGCACGACTGTTGAGGTGTTGGACTTATTTTTTAATACTCCAGCGCGTCGCAAGTTTCTTCGTACGGAGAAAACCGAATTTGCTCATATTGATGAGTTATTGAAACGTATTGCGTTAAGTCGCTTTGATGTCACCATCAATGTGCGTCATAACGGCAAGATCATCCGTCAATATCGCGCGGCGAAAAATCAGCTTCAAACCGAAAAGCGTATTGCTGCTGTCTGCGGTAATGCGTTTGTGCGGCATATGCTCAGAATCGAGCTTGAGCATCAAGGGTTAAAGCTACATGGGTGGATTACCACGCCAGAGGGAGCAAGGCAGCAAAGCGATTTACAATATTGCTATGTGAATGGCCGAATGATGCGTGACAAATTAATCAATCACGCGATTCGTCAAAGCTATGAAATGAGCTTAAAGCCAGATCAGTTCGCTGCGTATGTGCTCTTTATTGAGCTAGATCCGCACCAAGTAGATGTGAATGTTCACCCTGCTAAGCATGAAGTGCGTTTCCACCAAGCTCGTTTGGTGCATGATTTCATCTATCAAGCTTTGACGGATGCACTTTCACAAAGCGCCGTGATTGATAAACCACAGGTGAATGAATCGGCATTTCATCGCGTGGAACCGACTGAGTCCGAAGAGATTGAACATTCGCCAGAGCCTGAAAAAGTACAAGAGCCAGCATCTTCACCAGTACCAGAGCGGGTTTATCAAGCGATAGATAGTACACCGGCTTATCCTGGACGCAGTGATTATGAAGTGAAGCCTCGTAATAGCGGTCCTAGTGAAACCTCCGTGCGAGAGGCGCGCGTAGTGGAGTCATTCAAACGTAATGATTGGGTGGAATCCAAACCTGCACCAAAGCCAAGTCACAGTAAAGAGCGCCACGTAGAACCAGCGCCAACTAAACAAGAAGTACGCGCTTATCACGAGCTGTTGAAAACGCCAGAGTTTGAGGCTCAGGCAGTCACTCCAATAGCGCCCCAAACGATAACTTCGCACACATCAATGCCATCGATTACTGCATTAGGCAAAGCGCTGATGGTGGTCGATGAACAATTTGTTTTGATGAGCAGTGACAGTGGGGCGGCGTTAGTCTCGTTACCTAGAGCAGAATTTTATCGTGTAAAAGGCCAGCTTTCTCCAAGCGATGGTGCACTCAAGGCACAACCTCTGCTTGTTCCTCTATCTATTAAGTTAGAGGCCGAATTAGTGAGACTGGCCCAAGATTATCAACAAGATTTGGCATTGCTTGGTATTCAATTGAAAGCGAGAAACGAGCACGCCTTAATGGTGATGGGCGTCCCAGCTCCGCTGCGTCAACAAAACTTACAAAATTTAGTACCAGATCTGTTATCTTACGCGCAATCTTGTGTGAACGAAGGTATAGCAGCGGCTCAGATGCTGTCTGAGTTGATAGATTGGCTCGCATTACAGGTCACGACAGTGAAGAGTCACTATACTTTTTCTGAAGCCATTCAAATTATTGCGGAACTTGAACAGCTAAGACATGGTCAATTGCCATTAGAAGATACAAAATTCGTATCCGCTGTTGATTTCTCTGCCACGATAGCCAAATTAAAACCATGACAGATAAACTACCTTTGGCGCTATTTTTAATGGGGCCAACTGCATCAGGCAAAACTGAGCTGGCGATTCGTCTTCGTCAAAAATTTCCGGTTGAGATCATCAGTGTTGATTCTGCTTTGATCTACAAAGGGATGGATATCGGTACGGCGAAACCGGATGAAAAAGAGTTAAGTTTGGCGCCTCATCGCTTGATAGATATTTTGGATCCAAGTGAATCTTACTCTGTCGCCGACTTTCGTCGAGATGCATTGAAAGCGATGGATGATATTGTTGCAGAAGGAAAAATTCCACTTCTTGTGGGTGGAACAATGCTGTATTACAAGGCGTTACTTGAAGGTTTATCACCACTTCCTGCTGCAAATCCTGAAATTCGTCAGCAAATTGAACAAGAGGCATTGACTAAAGGTTGGTCAGTGTTGCACGATGAACTCAAAGAGGTTGATCCTGTGTCAGCCGCGAGAATCCATCCCAATGATCCCCAACGTTTATCTCGGGCATTGGAAGTTTTTCGCATTTCAGGTAAAACTTTGACTGAATTGACTCAAACGAAAGGTGAAAGCCTACCATACCGAGTCAAGCAGTTTGCAATAGCTCCCAAGGATAGGGCAGAACTTCACCGTCGGATTGAACTCCGTTTCGAGAAGATGATGGAAGCGGGCTTTGAAGAAGAAATGAAAGCGTTACATTCGCGAAAAGATCTTCACCCCGATCTTCCTTCCATACGATGCGTCGGTTACCGACAGATGTGGGAGTATTTAGATGGGGAGTGTACACGTGACGAAGCGGTATTTCGTGGCGTATGCGCGACTCGTCAATTGGCCAAGCGTCAAATCACCTGGTTACGCAGCTGGGATGATTTAACTTGGTTGGATAGCGAGAACATTGAACAGGCATTAGAAACGATGTCGGAAGCAATAGCATCTGATTGACATAGCTGTGTATAATGTGATCGTTTTTGCGTGAACGCACTCTCAAAGGATCTGTTGTTGGCGGTTTTTATACTATGCTGCTAATTACTTAGAGTGCATTTTTGATTCGTTTAGCTCAGATGCAAAAGCCGTATCTTTTGCATTGCACCACTAGCTAAATAATTACAACTACAAATTAAATAAGGAAAATAAAAATGGCTAAGGGGCAATCTCTACAAGACCCATTTCTAAACGCGCTACGTCGTGAGCGTATCCCGGTATCTATCTACCTTGTGAATGGTATTAAACTACAAGGTCAGATCGAATCATTCGATCAATTTGTGATCCTGCTGAAGAATACTGTTAACCAAATGGTGTACAAGCACGCGATCTCAACAGTTGTGCCGGCTCGTCCAGTGAGCCATCACAGCGGTGAACGTCCACAAGGTGAGCGTCCACAAGAGAAATCTGAAGATTAATTCTTCATCGAGTATTTTTAAAATAAGGAGTTGATTGCTTGTTTGACCGTTATGAATCCGGTGAGCGAGCCGTACTTGTTCATATCAACTTCACGCAAGAAGGTGAATGGGAAGATCTGGCTGAGTTCGAAATGCTGGTTTCTTCTGCTGGGGTAGAGGCGCTACAAGTGGTAACTGGTAGTCGTCAATCCCCACACCCGAAATATTATGTCGGAGAGGGTAAGGCCCAAGAGATTGCTACAGCGGTACAATCAACTGGTGCCGAAATTGTGATTTTTAATCACGCCCTCTCTCCTGCCCAAGAACGTAACCTCGAAGCACTGTGCCAATGTCGAGTTCTCGACCGCACTGGTCTTATTCTCGATATCTTTGCTCAACGAGCTCGAACACACGAAGGTAAGCTACAGGTAGAGCTGGCTCAACTTCGTCATATCTCTACTCGTTTGATTCGTGGTTGGACACACCTTGAAAGGCAGAAAGGTGGTATCGGTTTACGTGGCCCGGGTGAAACCCAGCTGGAAACCGACCGTCGCTTATTGCGTGACAGAATCAAAGCCATCCTGCGACGCTTAGACAAAGTAGCGAAGCAGCGTGAACAAGGGCGCCGCGCCCGAAATCGAGCTGAAATCCCAACGGTTTCACTTGTGGGTTACACCAACGCGGGTAAGTCGACACTCTTCAACCGTATTACAGAAGCTGGCGTGTACGCGGCTGATCAATTATTTGCTACTTTGGACCCGACTTTACGTAAGATAGAGTTAGCAGATGTTGGTCCTGCCATCTTGGCAGACACGGTTGGTTTTATTCGACATTTGCCACACGACTTGGTTGCGGCCTTCAAGGCAACCTTGCAGGAAACGCAAGAAGCTGACATTTTGTTACATGTTGTTGATGCCAGTGATGAGCGTTTTCGTGAGAATATTCAAGCTGTTCATGAAGTACTAGAAGAGATCGACGCGCATGAAGTGCCGACTCTGGTTGTCATGAACAAAATCGACAATCTAGATTCGCAGAAACCACGTATAGAACGAGACGAGGAAGGCGTACCTCGCGCAGTTTGGGTTTCAGCAATGGATGGGTTGGGCATTGATGTCCTGTTTGAGGCTCTGACGGAACGTCTGGCGTCACAAATGGTCGAGCATCAGTTGCGAATTCCTCCACAGTATCAAGGACGATTCCGTAGTACCTTCTTCCAAATGAAGTGTATTCGACGTGAGGAATATGACCAGGATGGTAACTTGTTGATCGATATTCGAATGCAGCAAGTAGATTGGTCTAGACTTGAAAAAAGAGAAGGGGCAGTTTTGACTGGCTTTATAGTCACTTAAAGGACTGCTACAGTATAACGTCATATCAAATGATGGAGCTTTCTAATGGCGTGGAATGAGCCTGGAAATAACAACGGCAACAATGGCCGCGATAATGACCCTTGGGGTAATAATAATCGTGGTGGCCAGCGTCCTGGTGGCCGAGATCAAGGTCCGCCAGATTTAGATGAAGTGTTCAACAAACTGAGTCAAAAGCTGGGCGGCAAGTTTGGTAAAAAAGGCGGCGGTGGTTCTCCAATCGGCGGCGGTGGTGGTAGTGCAATTGGCTTTGGCGTGATTGCTCTGATTGCTGTTGCGGTTTGGTTTTTCGCTGGTTTTTACACCATCGGTGAAGCAGAGCGTGGTGTTGTACTGCGTTTAGGTAAATACGATCGTATCGTAGACCCAGGTCTTAACTGGCGTCCTCGCTTTATTGATGAGTACGAAGCGGTAAACGTACAAGCGATTCGTTCACTACGTGCATCTGGTCTAATGCTGACTAAAGATGAAAACGTTGTAACAGTTGCGATGGATGTTCAGTACCGAGTGACTGACCCATACAAATACTTGTACCGTGTAACCAATGCAGACGACAGCTTGCGTCAAGCAACGGATTCTGCACTACGTGCAGTAATTGGTGACTCATTGATGGATAGCATTCTAACCAGTGGTCGTCAGCAAATTCGTCAAACTACGCAAGAAACACTGAACCAAATCATTGATAGCTATGATATGGGTCTGGTACTTGTTGATGTGAACTTCCAGTCTGCTCGTCCACCAGAGCAAGTGAAAGATGCGTTTGATGATGCAATCGCAGCACGTGAGGATGAAGAGCGTTTCATTCGTGAAGCTGAAGCATACAAGAACGAAATCTTGCCTAAGGCAACGGGTCGTGCAGAGCGTTTGAAGAAAGAAGCACAAGGTTACAATGAGCGTGTCACTAACGAGGCTCTTGGTCAGGTAGCACAGTTCGAAAAACTACTACCAGAATACCAAGCAGCGCCTGGTGTAACGCGTGATCGTCTGTACATCGACGCAATGGAAGAGGTGTACTCAAGCACTTCGAAAGTGTTGATTGACTCGGAATCAAGCGGCAATCTTCTTTACCTTCCAATCGATAAGTTGGCGGGACAAGAGGGCAAAGCAGATACCAAACGTAAATCGAAGTCATCTTCAACTTATGATCAAATTCAACTTGAGTCTGATCGTACACAAGAAGACACTTCGAACTCGCAGTCTCGTTCAACAGGTTCACGTCAAGGGAGATACTAAGAATGCGTAAGTTAATGATCCCTGTACTGGTAATCGCACTGGCATTAATGTTGATGTCTTTGTTTGTGATTCCTGAAGGTGAGCGCGGTATCGTGGTTCGATTTGGTCGTGTCTTGAAAGACAATAACGACATCACTCGAATTTACGAGCCTGGTCTGCATTTCAAGATGCCTTTGTTTGACCGTGTGAAACAACTTGATGCACGTATCCAAACAATGGATGGTCGTGCAGACCGTTTCGTAACGTCTGAGAAAAAAGACGTTATCATTGATACCTACGTGAAGTGGCGTATTGAAGATTTTGGTCGCTACTACCTCGCGACAGGCGGTGGTAACTCGCTAACGGCAGAGGCACTACTTGAGCGTAAAGTGACGGACGTGCTTCGTTCTGAAATCGGTGCTCGTGAAATCAAACAGATCGTATCTGGTCCACGTAACGATGATGTGCTACCAGAAGACGCAAGTGCTGATGTTGTCGCAACTGAAGCGGCTCGTGAAGCGCTTGAGATTGATGGTGAACGCGACCTAATCATGTCTGAAGTATTGAAAGACACGCGTGAAAGCGCAATGAAAGACTTGGGGGTTCGTGTCGTTGATTTCCGAATGAAGAAAATCAACCTGCCTGATGAAATCAGTGAGTCTATCTACCGTCGTATGCGTGCGGAGCGTGAGTCTGTTGCTCGTAAGCACCGTTCTCAAGGTCGTGAAAAGGCGGAAGTTATTCGTGCTCAAGCAGAACTAGAAGTAGCAACTATTCTAGCTGAAGCTGATAAAACTGCGCGTGTGACACGAGGTGAAGCGGATGCTGAGGCTGCGAAGATTTATGCTGAAGCGTACAACAAAGACCCTGAGTTCTTTAGCTTCCTACGTTCGCTACGTGCGTATGAGAAGTCCTTCAGCTCTAAGAGCGATATTCTGGTGCTTGATCCGAAGAGTGAGTTCTTCCAATACATGAACCAGTCGAAGGGCAGCATGGAGAAATAATCTCCGCCTCTCATTGAAATAAAAGGCTCCTTAGGGAGCCTTTTTTGTATCTGATGCTAAGTGCTAGCTCATCATGATGGCGATTACGGCTCCAGCAACTACTAGGCAGCCACCGATGCGTCGTAGCTGATTGTTGGGTTGTTCACTTAATTGAGCCACCATATTCCGCCAACCGTTAGGAGCAATCAGTGGCCCAATGCCTTCCACGATCAAGACGAGCCCAATCGCCAACCATATGGATTCAGACATAGCGCTTTCCAGTCGAATAGAGAAAGCTAAATACTATCAGTGATATGCTGATTTCAAAATGAACAAAGCGGCAAGATGACATTCTGGTAGCGACTCTGTGAACAAAAAATGACTGCAAGAAGTGAGATTCGGTGCTAGAATCCATTTTTAACTAGCAATCAGACTTGGAAAGATGGGAAATAACGTAGTCGTTCTAGGCACC
>NZ_JAWOVM010000108.1:0-11710 GCF_033339895.1 Vibrio sp. 1751 | reverse complement strand
ACTTGGGTATATACTGCCCCTCTCTTTGACCAACTCTATTTCAATACCATGTTTGATATCGCTTTATACGAACCAGAAATCGCGCCGAACACCGGCAACATCATTCGACTATGCGCCAACTGCGGTGCAAACCTTCACTTAATTGAACCTCTGGGTTTCGATCTTGAAGAGAAAAAAGTCCGCCGCGCTGGTTTGGATTACCATGATTTAGCTCGCGTAACGCGTCATAAAAACTATCAAGCGTTCTTAGAATATTTAGAGAAAGAGAAGCAAGGTAACTACCGATTGTTTGCCTGCACCACCAAAACCACAGGTCACCACGTTGATGCACAATACCAAACGGGTGATGTTTTGATGTTTGGTCCAGAAACTCGTGGTTTGCCTGCTGAAATCATCGATAGCTTGCCAATGGAGCAGCGTATTCGCATTCCAATGATGCCAGATGCGCGCAGCCTAAACCTTTCGAATGCCGTTGCGATCATTGCTTTTGAAGCATGGCGTCAAATGGGCTTTGAAGGCGCATTGTAAGCGGCACGAATTCCAAATACAGAAAAGGGCGCTTGGTGCGCCCTTTTGTTTTCTTTACTGTCTAACTCAATCAGTTGAGCTTGTTGCGATCATCATCGTCTTTACGCTCGTATTCCCCTTCGAAGGTATTGCCATTATCTGACTGGGAATCAAATGGGTCACGACGGAACGGGTCTTGCTCAAATGGCCCCTGGTTAGAGAAACCACCTTGGAAGCCACCGCCATGCATGGTTTTCACCACCATTTTGCTCATCAAGTATTTAGCTATCGCGGCGCGTGGCGCAGGAAGCAACACCAACATACCAAGGGCATCGGTCATAAAGCCCGGGGTTAACAGTAGCACGCCAGCCACCGCTAGCATTACGCCTTCAAAAATTTTCTGGGCTGGAATTTCACCTTGTTCAAGACGCCCCTGTACTGACATCAGTGTTTGTATACCTTGGCTACGAACCAACGATGCACCAACAAATGCCGTGATTAAGACTAGTGCAATGGTCGGCCATAAACCTAAAAAGCCGCCCACCTGAATAAATAAGCCGATTTCAATGATCGGAACAAAAATAAACGCTAATAATAAGATAGGAAACACACGCCCTCCTTTGTTTAATTCAGTGTAATGGTAAAAGCAGACTAAGCTCAAACGAATCGTTGTAAAAAAGCGTGTTCATACTGGTCTCCTTCTCTTTTAGACAAAGTAGCGGGAGCGCGTTCATTCAATTGCATACCGATTTTTTCGTGCTTTTAAAGTGCTAATTTCGAACTCTAAAAACTCATGTTTGTCGAGGAAAATCGAGCACCCATAAAGGGTTATTAATAACCCGTTCATACTTTGCAAATTATTGACTCATGAAAAACGAAAAAGGTGATCTAGTTACTATTTTTATGCGCTAGGTGCAGTATCATGTGCCACATAAGTCAGGACGGATTTTCCAGCCAAAAATTCTGATGAATGGATTCTAGATTGCAGAAATGGCTAATAAATAACTTTATTATCAGAATTATCATCTAAGGATCCTGCTATGGCTACCCTATCTGATGCTCCAAAAACAGCAAACCCAGCCACTCGTATTGAAGAAGATCTATTAGGTCAACGTCATGTCCCTGCAGATGCGTACTACGGTATTCATACGCTACGTGCGATCGAGAACTTCAACATCTCTAATATGACCATTTCTGACGTACCAGAATTTGTACGCGGCATGGTAATGACCAAAAAAGCAGCAGCGTTAGCAAACAAAGAACTTGGCGCTATTCCAAAAGACGTTGCAAACTACATCATCGAAGCGTGTGATTTGATCCTAGAAACTGGCAAGTGTATGGATCAGTTCCCATCAGACGTATTCCAAGGCGGTGCAGGCACTTCAGTTAACATGAACACGAACGAAGTGATCGCAAACGTCGCGCTTGAGTTGATGGGTAAAGAGAAAGGCCAATACGAATTTGTTAACCCAAATGACCATGTAAACAAGAGCCAATCAACCAACTGTGCGTACCCAACAGGTTTCCGTATTGCAGTATACAACAGCGTACACAAGCTAATGGAAGCAATTGAGTACCTAAAAGGCGCATTCGAACTTAAAGCCGTTGAGTTTAAAGATGTACTGAAAATGGGCCGTACTCAGCTTCAAGACGCAGTACCAATGACAGTAGGTCAAGAGTTCCATGCGTGGGCGGTAACACTAAACGAAGAGATTCGTGCTCTAGATTACACATCTAAACTCCTCCTAGAAATCAACCTAGGCGCAACCGCAATCGGTACTGGTCTAAATACACCAACTGGCTACCAAGCGCTTGCAGTAAAACACCTAGCGGAAGTAACAGGCCTTGACGTTGTTGCAGCAGAAGACCTTATCGAAGCAACGTCTGACTGTGGTGCATACGTAATGACTCACGGCGCGCTAAAACGCCTAGCAGTGAAACTATCGAAGATCTGTAACGACCTTCGTCTACTTTCTTCTGGTCCTCGTGCGGGTCTAAATGAATTGAACCTACCTGAAATGCAAGCAGGCTCTTCAATCATGCCAGCTAAAGTAAACCCAGTTATCCCAGAAGTAGTAAACCAAGTTTGCTTCAAAGTTCTCGGTAACGACAACACGGTTTCTTTCGCAGCAGAAGGCGGTCAGCTACAGCTAAACGTTATGGAACCTGTGATCGCACAAAGTGTGTTTGAGTCTATCTCTCTACTACACAACGCGTGTGTGAACCTACGTGATAAATGTATCGACGGCATCACTGTGAACAAAGAAGTTTGCGAAAACTACGTTTACAACTCTATCGGTATCGTCACTTACCTAAACCCATACATCGGCCACCACGAAGGTGACATCGTAGGTAAGATTTGTGCAGAAACTGGTAAGAGTGTTCGTGAAGTCGTGCTAGAGCGCGGTCTGCTTACAGCAGAGGAGCTTGATGAAATCTTGTCAGTAGAAAACTTCATGCATCCTACTTACAAAGCAAAACGTTACGAGTAATAACGAATCCGAAGGGGGCCACTCAGGCCCCTTTTTTAGGCTCTCATACGGTTAACCACATTTTTTATATGCTTTTATTGCCGCTAAACCACTAGGTTCTCATTCTCTGAGCATTTACTCCTGTTCCTGAGTGTTCAAAAAATCAGAATCAAATAAAAAACTAAAGAGGTATCAATATGGTCATGGTCGAACTCTTCGTGGTTCTGCTCTTCATCTATTTGGGGGCAAGAATCGGTGGTATCGGCATTGGTTTTGCCGGTGGTGCTGGGGTCATTGCGTTGTCTTTGATCTTGGGCGTACCAACAAGCCAAGCTTACATTCCCGTTGACGTAATTTTGATCATCATGTCTGTAATCACCGCTATCGCAGCAATGCAGGTAGCGGGTGGTTTAGACTGGATGGTGCAAGTTGCTGAAAACTTTTTGCGCAAGCATCCTGAGCGCATCACCTTTTATGCGCCTATCGTAACTTACCTAATGACATTAATGGCGGGTACTGGCCACACGGCATTCTCTACTTTGCCAGTGATTGCAGAAGTAGCGAAAGGCCAAGGCGTGCGCCCTTCTCGTCCACTGTCTATCGCGGTCGTAGCATCGCAAATCGCTATCACCGCATCACCAATCTCAGCGGCTGTTGTAGCGTTCGCGGCAATGCTGCACCCATTTGGCGTTGACTACCTAACACTACTAGCAATCTGTATCCCAACGACGTTCATCGCGTGCATGATCGGTGCGTTCGTGGCGAACTTCATGGGCTGTGAGCTAAAAGACGATGCTGAATACCAAGAGCGTCTAGAAAAAGGCTTAATCAAGCTAAATACAGAAGCAAAACGCGAAATCCTACCAACAGCGAAGAAAGCAACATTCATCTTCCTAGGCGCAATCGCATTTGTCGTGTGTTACGCAGCAGCAATTTCTGGCTCTGTGGGTCTTATCGAGAACCCTGCTCTAGGCCGTAACGAAGCTATCATGACGGTAATGCTAGCAGCTGCGGCAGCTATCGTAATGAGCTGTAAAATCGATGCTGGCAAAATCCCAGCCGCAGCAACATTCCGCTCTGGTATGACAGCGTGTGTGTGTGTTCTTGGTGTGGCATGGCTAGGTTCTACGTTCGTTAACGCGCACGTTGACGGCATCAAAGAAGTGGCTGGTGCGCTACTAGCAGACTACCCATGGATGCTAGCACTCGTTCTATTCTTCGCTTCAATGCTGCTTTACTCACAAGGTGCAACCACTGTTGCGCTGATGCCAGCAGCACTAGCAATCGGTGTCGCACCACTTACCGCAGTTGCATCTTTCGCAGCAGTAAGTGCGCTATTCGTGCTGCCAACTTACCCAACGCTTCTAGCAGCGGTTGAGATGGACGACACGGGTTCAACTCGTATCGGTAAGTACGTATTCAACCACCCATTCTTTGTACCTGGTGTGGTAACCATCGCTTCTGCGGTAGCACTTGGCTTCGCATTCGGTGGTCTACTGATCTAGTAGAAACAGAGTCTTACTCGGGGAGCTTCGGCTCCCTTTTTTATTGCCTGTTGTCTTGATTTATGCTCAATAAATCTTCATTTTCATGAAACTTATTGACTCGCCTCCGGGTCTGATTGAGTTACACTAACGGCAATTATCTAAGATGAATTGACTCTTTTATGCGCGCATTACTTTCCGTTTTACTCTTAGGGCTCATTACCTTTTCCACTCCGTCTTTAGCTTTATTTGGCAAAGACCAGTTTAACAGTAGCCAGAACAACAGTTTTGGTAGCAGCAGCGACAGCTTTGTTCCGGTTGATCAGGCGTTTCCATTTAACTTCTACCAGCAAGATGACAAATTGATGCTCGATTGGCAGGTACGTGACGGGTACTACCTATATCAAGAGCGCTTGTCTGTAGCTGGTGAGAAAGTATCGCTAGGCGAACTGCAAATGGAAGACGGCACACCGCATAAAGATGAATTCTTTGGTGACGTGCATATCTATACTCAACCTCTCTTCGTTAATGTACCAATGCATGATTGGCAAGACGGTGCGCGCGTGGTGGTGCAATACCAAGGTTGTGCGAAAGCAGGCTTCTGTTACCCGCCAGAAACTCGCGTGATTCCTATCAGCGCGTTTACTTCGTCGAACTCAGATTCAACAGCGGCGACGACAATACCAAAAGCAGAACAAGCACCAACAGCAACGCCACCAGCGGCGCAATCATCTACGTCTGATGACACATCATCAGCGCCAGTAACACAGCAAGATAGCCTTGCAGCCAACCTTGCTGATAACTGGTGGACACCACTTCTGTTCTTGGCGCTTGGTGTGGGCTTGGCGTTTACACCTTGTGTGCTACCGATGTACCCAATTCTGACCAGCATAGTGCTTGGCAGTGGCAAACTAAGCCAACGCCGTGCGCTAGGCTTGTCATTCGTCTACGTGCAAGGCATGGCGCTGACTTACACCCTACTCGGCCTTGTGGTGGCATCTGCAGGTATGCAGTTCCAAGCGGCAATGCAACACCCTTATGTGCTGATTGGTTTGAGCGTACTGTTCATCGCACTCGCTTTGTCTATGTTTGGTCTGTACTCATTACAGCTACCAAGCAACGTTCAAACGTGGTTAAACAACCTCAGCAACAAGCAGCAAGGTGGTAGCAGTGCTGGCGTGTTTGCAATGGGGGCAATATCTGGCTTGGTTTGTTCTCCGTGTACTACCGCCCCACTCTCTGGTGCGCTGCTTTACGTAGCACAAAGTGGCGACTTACTCACCGGTGGGGTCGCCCTTTACGCGCTAGCGATGGGCATGGGTATTCCGCTGATCCTTGTAGCGGTATTTGGCAACAAGTTGCTACCAAAAGCCGGCGGTTGGATGGACCGAGTGAAAACACTCTTCGGCTTTATTCTGCTTGCCGCACCTATCTTCTTACTAGAACGCATCATGCCAGAAATGTGGTCAACGATTCTGTGGTCAGCACTGGGTATTGCTGCTTTTGGTTGGCTATACCACATCAAAAACAGTCTAGAGTTTGGTGGCTGGAAACAAAGTGCCGTGGGCATAATCGCCGTCTTAGGTTTGCTAGCCTCAGCACAACCTACCTTAAATTACTGGTTTGGCAACAGCACAACACAAACTCAGCAAGCCACTGTTAGCTTTACTCGCATTGCTAACGTGGCGGAGCTTGAAGAACAACTGGCACTTGCGAAAGCGGCAGGTAAACCCGTCATGCTCGATTTCTACGCCGATTGGTGTGTAGCATGTAAAGAGTTTGAAAAGTACACCTTCCATGACCCAAGCGTCGAAGCCAAACTGCAAGACTTCGTTCTTCTGCAAGCGGACGTGACCAAAAACCAAGTGCAAGACATCGAACTACTGAAGCACATGAGTGTGCTTGGTTTACCAACAATTGAGTTTTGGGATGCCAGTGGTGAACACGTTTCAAACGCTCGTTTGACGGGCTTTATGCAAGCCGAGCCTTTCTTAGAGCATATCAAGCAGTTCTGATAACCAGATATTCAAACGCCAGTGATGTCCACTGGCGTTTTTTATTGCTCAGATTTGAATAAGAACATTGCGTTTATATGCAATTTTCCTAATAAAAGTCGATTTGGTTCAGACTTTTAGCGAATAAATATTGTCCACTCTCTCAAAGCTGGACAATAATAAATTTAACGAAATAGTCAAAAGTGTTTAACGTCATGGATTCGACCTACACCATCATTATTGCAGATGATCACCCACTCTTCCGGAATGCCTTGTTTCAATCTATCCACATGGCTATTAGTGGTGCAAATTTGCTGGAAGCGGACTCACTCGACGCACTTCTGGCTTTGTTAGAACGAGAGGAAGAGCCAGATTTAGTGCTATTGGATCTCAAAATGCCAGGAGCAAATGGTATGTCTGGCTTGATTCATTTGCGAGCAGAGCATCCAGATTTACCTATCGTCGTCGTTTCAGCGAGTGAAGAGCCGACGATCGTGACGCAGGTGAAAAGCCATGGTGCATTTGGTTTTATTCCCAAGTCCAGCGACATGCGCGAATTAGTGAACGCACTCAATCAAGTGCTGAATGGCGACCCATACTTCCCTGAAGGGTTGATCACCAATAACGCGGCATGTAATGACTTAGCGGAAAAGATTGCTGCGCTAACACCGCAGCAATATAAAGTGTTGGGAATGTTGTCCGATGGCTTGCTGAACAAGCAAATCGCTTACGAATTGAATGTTTCAGAAGCCACCATAAAAGCGCACATGACAGCGATTTTCCGTAAGCTCGGTGTAAAGAACCGCACGCAAGCCGTGATTATGCTGACGGAAATGAGCGACTAGATTGACGTCTTATCGTCAGACTTACTTTTTTCGTTTGGCAATCGGATACCGACTTTCGTGACCTGCTGATCAACAACATCAGCGACGATCCAATGCAAACCTTGCCACTCGAAATGGTCTCCCAATACTGGCGTGCTACCTAATTGCTCTTCGACAAGGTTTCTCAAACTTTTATCCAGCGGTTCATCCCCCAGATTCAAACCATACATCACGGCAATATCGGCAAGCTTCACTTCAATATCGAGGAAGAAGTCACCGAAGAATCGCGCTAGCGACGCTTTCTCTGGGGCTTCACTAAACAGTAAGCTCAGTGCATCTAAATCCTTTTCTTGTGCTAATACACACAAGGTATCATCTTCCTCAAGACGCGTACTGCCGGATGGGTGCAATAGCTCTTTACTGCGAAATACAGCGGCGATACGCGTTCCTTCCGGCATCGAAAGACTACGTAATGGCTCACCAATGCACCATTTATCTGCTTTAAGTCTATAGATAAACAGCTCCCACTCACTGGTCGGGTAAATCTCTACACCCGTACGCGAAATTGGCTCAGGCTTAGAAGGTAGCTCGACCTTTGCAAGAGACATCGCCTTAGTCAACGTGCCCCCTTGTACTATCAAAGACACCATTACTACAAAGAATGCCAAATTGAAGTACAGTTGAGCATCTGGCAACCCTGCCATCATCGGAAATACCGCGAGGATGATAGGTACAGCACCACGCAGTCCTACCCAAGAGACAAACCACTTTTCACGTGGCGTGAAACTCTTGAATGGCAGTAAACCAATCCAAACAGAGATTGGTCGGGCAAACAAAATCATCCCGAAAGCAAGCGCAAGACCTGGCAACGCAATAGAGAGTAAATTGGATGGCGTAACCAACAAACCAAGCACCAAGAACATACCAATTTGAGCTAGCCACGTCATACCATCTAAAACATGAAGAATAGAGTGGCGGCTGCGTGTTGGACGGTTACCTAATAAAAGACCAACAAGGTAAATCGACAAAATACCACTGCCACCCAAAGTGTTAGATAAAGCGAAAATAAGCAAGCCACCACTGACCGTTAAAATAGAATACAGCCCATCTGGTAATTGATTGCGATTGATAACTTTCCATAAGATCCAGCCACCAGCGAAGCCAAGTAACGCGCCAATACCAAACTGCTTAAGAAAACTGAACGCCAAAAAGCCCGCACTTAAATCTGCGCCAGGGTTCGCTAAAATAGCAATCAGAGTTACGGTCAGAAACACCGCCATTGGGTCATTGGTGCCGGATTCAATTTCCAGCGTTGAACCAACACGTTCGTTCAGGCTACGACCTTTGAGTAGAGAGAAGACCGCGGCAGCATCGGTGGAACCAACAATCGCACCAACCAATATGCCTTGCAATAAATCTAAGTCGAATAACCACGTTGCCATCAGCCCGGTCAAAATGGTGGTGATCGCAACGCCAAATGTCGCCAAAGAGACCGAGGGCCATAACGCAACCCTAAAGCTGGCGACCCGCGTTCTCATCCCACCATCAAGCAAAATGATGGCTAATGCGAGGTTACTAACCAAATAAGCGATCGAAAAGTTATCGAATAAAATGCCGCCTAAGCCGTCTTCCCCCGCTAGCATTCCAACGGCTAAAAATACCAAAAGAATTGGGATTCCCAACTTAGAAGACACTGGGCTTAAAAGAACGCTAAGTGCGATTAACAACGCACCTATTAGAAAAAAACTGTTAATGGTGTCTGCGTCCATTCTCACCCTCCCTTAATGAAAAACGATAATAATTGTGATGAGCAAGGCTACTTCGTTAATGAGGTAATGCCCTAATCTGCCTCCCCTTTACACCGTCTCAAAATGCGAGGTTGTACGAGAATGACTCAGTTATATTACTTTATTGTGCGTTAAAACGGTGATTTGATGCGAAAACTTTATGTAAATAAATTACTTGTGAGCTTTCTTATCTACGCCTTCTCTCTTTAAGAGCCACAAGATCACCACCAATACTTACACAGCATCTCCAAGTTCAATGAAGAAAAGATTAATGGCCCGTCTTAATCATGCCTGTTTATCCAATCAACCTTTAGACCTTTGGCTAACTTAACAGTTTATTAACATAACGTTTTACCCCTTTTTTCGCTGCAAAAGCCCATAATATGGGGGTTCTTCATTTTTAACACCCCGACTAAAGTTGAAAAGAGTTATTGCCAACACCTTGCTAATGTACATATTGAAACATTTCATTAACAACAATACCAATCGTAAGGAGACGGCAATGGCATTTGAAAGCGAAGAAAGAGCCAAAGCCTATTGGGACAAAAACGTGAAGCTCATGATCGGCCTAATGGTCATCTGGTTCGTCGTGTCTTTCGGCTGCGGCATTTTATTTGTCGACGTACTAAATCAATTTCAACTAGGCGGTTACAAACTCGGTTTCTGGTTTGCTCAACAAGGCTCCATCTATGCGTTCCTAGGAATTATTTTCTATTACGCATGGAAGATGCGCCAAATTGACCGTGAATTCGGCGTGGACGAATAAGGAGTCACTCAGATGGATTTGAAAACTATTACCTACCTGGTCGTTGGCGCCACGTTCATCCTGTACATCGGGATTGCTATTTGGGCTCGCGCCGGCTCAACCAAAGAGTTTTATGTTGCTGGTGGCGGTGTAAACCCGATTGCAAACGGTATGGCAACCGCAGCCGATTGGATGTCCGCAGCGTCGTTTATCTCAATGGCAGGCTTAATTGCCTTCATGGGCTATGGCGGCTCAGTATTTCTAATGGGTTGGACTGGTGGTTACGTTCTGCTTGCGCTGTTGCTAGCACCTTACCTACGCAAATTTGGGAAGTTTACGGTGCCAGAGTTCGTTGGTGAACGCTTTTACTCCAATACCGCACGTATCGTAGCGGTTGTTTGTCTTATCATCGCATCAGTGACTTATGTTATCGGTCAGATGAAAGGCGTGGGTGTTGCGTTTGGTCGCTTCTTAGAAGTGGACTACTCCACTGGCCTATTAATTGGTATGTGTATCGTTTTCATGTACGCGGTTCTTGGCGGCATGAAAGGCATCACTTACACGCAGATTGCTCAATATTGCGTACTCATTCTTGCTTACACTATCCCTGCAATCTTTATCTCTCTGCAACTCACTGGTAACCCAATCCCACAAATTGGTCTGGGGAGTACCATGGCTGGTACCGATGTCTATCTACTCGATCGGCTTGACCAAGTTGTGACCGAACTCGGATTTAGTGAATACACGACCCAAGTACGTGGCGACACACTTAATATGTTTGTCTACACCATGTCACTGATGATTGGTACTGCCGGTCTACCACACGTAATTATCCGTTTCTTTACCGTGCCGAAGGTTCGCGACGCACGTACATCAGCAGGCTGGGCTCTGATCTTCATCGCAATCCTTTACACTACAGCACCAGCGGTATCAGCGATGGCTCGTCTCAACCTAATGAATACGGTAAATCCAGCTCCGGGTCAGCACCTAGCGTATGACGAGCGTCCTGCGTGGTTCAAAAACTGGGAAACAACTGGACTACTCGGTTTTGACGATAAAAATGGCGATGGCAATATCCAATACACTTCAGATGCGTCCACCAACGAACTGCGCGTTGATAACGACATCATGGTATTGGCTAACCCAGAGATCGCTAAACTACCAAACTGGGTGATCGCACTTGTGGCAGCAGGTGGTCTTGCAGCTGCACTATCTACCGCAGCAGGTTTACTACTCGCCATTTCTTCAGCTATTTCCCATGACTTAATCAAAGGGGTTATCAATCCGAACATATCCGAGAAAAAAGAGCTACTTGCTAGTCGAATATCAATGGCAGTAGCGATAGCAGCCGCAGGCTATCTCGGTCTAAATCCGCCTGGATTTGCCGCAGGTACGGTAGCACTCGCCTTTGGTCTTGCCGCTTCATCCATCTTCCCTGCATTGATGATGGGCATCTTCAGCAAGAGCATCAACAAAGAAGGCGCAATCGCCGGTATGATTGCGGGTATCAGTATTACGCTGTTCTACGTATTCCAACACAAAGGCATCCTTTTCGTTGCTGATTGGAAGTATCTAGAAAGCTGGGGAACAAACTGGTTCCTAGGTATTGAGCCAAACGCGTTTGGTGCTATTGGCGCACTATTTAACTTCATCGTCGCATTCGCTGTCTCCAAAGTAACAGCAGAAACGCCACAAGAAGTAAAAGACCTAGTCGAACACGTTCGCGTGCCAGTAGGTGCTGGTAGTGCAGTGGATCACTAAAAACTAATCAAAACCACAAAAGCCCCGTTTGGAACCAGCCGTCCGGGGCTTTTTTATTCTCACTTTTCAGTTACCATATTCGCAGTATGTCGTTGCAAGGAAGCCAAGATGTTCAAAAACAAGCACTTTATTCTCGC
>NZ_JAWOVM010000107.1:0-12140 GCF_033339895.1 Vibrio sp. 1751 | reverse complement strand
TTAGACAGTGTCCCTGAAGTAAGAGTGAGAACAAAACATGTGGAAATGGCTACATCCTTATGCCAAGCCAGAAGCAGCTTATCGTTTGAGTGGTAAGTTTCTGCCTTGGTTTTCTGTATTGGCCCTCGTATGCTTATCGGTTGGTACGGTTTGGGGGCTTGCATTTGCGCCTTCAGATTACCAACAAGGTGACAGTTTCCGAATCATCTACATTCATGTCCCATCAGCTATTTGGTCTATGGGCGTTTATATGTCGATGGCGATCGCTGCATTTATTGGCCTAGTATGGCAAGTTCGCCTATCTGATATGGCGGCACTTGCGATGGCTCCGATTGGTGCAGTATTTACTTTTATTGCTCTACTTACAGGTGCTGTTTGGGGCAAGCCTATGTGGGGCACTTGGTGGGTATGGGATGCCCGTCTTACATCTGAATTGATTCTGCTATTTCTCTACCTTGGTGTGATTGCGCTCTACCATGCGTTTGACGATCAAAAAACCGCTGCAAAAGCCGCTGGTATCTTAGCGATCGTAGGCGTAGTAAACCTACCTATCATTCACTTTTCCGTGGAATGGTGGAACACGCTTCATCAAGGTGCGACGATCACGAAATTTGAACAACCTTCTATTTCATCCGACATGCTTTGGCCGTTATTGCTGAACATCTTTGGCTTTGCGTTCTTCTTTGGTGCCGTGACGATGGTCCGTTTTCGTAACGAAATCATCAGTAAAGAAAGTCACCGCCCTTGGGTGCGCAAACTCGCAACAGAACAAACTCAGTGAGGTAACTGATTATGCATTTTGAATCTCTGAGCGACTTTTTTGCCATGGGTGGCTACGCATCATACGTATGGAGTGCGTTTGGTATTACTTTCTTATCCATGCTGATTCTTCTGATCACTAGCCTTCGCCGCGGTGATGCATTATTGAAAGAAGTGAAAGCAAAAATTGACCGTCAAGCTCGTATCGACGCAGCGAAGAACATGGAGAACACCTTATGAACCCGAGACGTAAAAAGAGGCTAGGTATTGTACTAGCGATCTTTATCGGTATTAGTGCCACCATTGGTTTGATACTTTATGCGCTTAACCAAAATATGGACCTTTTCTACACTCCAACGGAATTGGTTAATGGTAAGCCAGATGGCACCAAGCCAGAAGTAGGCCAGCGTCTGCGTATCGGTGGAATGGTGGTTGTGGGCTCAGTTCGTCGAGATCCTAATTCTTTGAAAGTGAGTTTTGACCTGCACGATGTCGGTCCGAAAGTGACGATTACCTATGACGGTATTCTTCCTGACTTGTTCCGTGAAGGGCAGGGTATTGTTGCTCAAGGTGTACTGAAAGGTGCCACGACAGTTGAGGCATTTGAGGTCCTAGCGAAGCACGATGAAGAATACATGCCACCAGAAATTGCAGAAGCGATGAAGAAAACGCATGAACCGCTTCAATACAGCACCGAACAGAAACAAGGAAGCGGCCAATGATTGCTGAAATCGGTCACTTTGCTCTCATTCTTTCGCTTGCAATGGCAGTGTTGTTGAGCGTATTGCCATTGTGGGGAGCATCGAATAATAACACCATGCTCATGAACACAGCGCGACCGCTATCTTGGTCTATGTTCCTGATGCTGTTGTTCTCTTTCGCCATTTTATGTTGGGGATTTTATACCAACGACTTCACGTTACAGTATGTAGCGAGCAACTCGAATAGTCAGCTTCCTTGGTACTACCGTTTAACCGCAGTATGGGGTGCACACGAAGGTTCACTGTTGCTATGGGTGTTAATCCAAGCTGCTTGGACTGTCGCTGTAGCGACGTTTAGTCGTGGTATGCCGCAAGAGTCGGTTGCACGTGTACTTGCTGTTATGGGCATGATCTCAGTGGGTTTTCTACTGTTTATCATCCTAACGTCGAACCCATTCCTACGTACGTTACCGTTCTTCCCGGTTGACGGACGTGACTTGAACCCTCTGCTTCAAGACCCGGGTTTGATTGTTCACCCGCCAATGCTTTACATGGGCTATGTTGGTTTCTCGGTTGCATTCTCTTTTGCGATCGCATCCCTAATGACCGGACGCCTTGATACGGCTTGGGCTCGTTGGTCTCGTCCTTGGACAACCGCTGCATGGGTATTTTTAACACTTGGTATCGCACTAGGTTCTTGGTGGGCTTACTACGAACTTGGCTGGGGTGGCTGGTGGTTCTGGGACCCAGTAGAAAACGCATCATTCATGCCTTGGTTAGCGGGTACCGCATTAATGCACTCTCTTGCCGTGACAGAAAAACGCGGCACATTTAAAGCGTGGACGGTACTATTGGCAATCTCTGCATTTTCGTTGAGTTTGTTGGGCACCTTCTTAGTCCGTTCCGGTATTTTAGTATCGGTGCACGCGTTCGCGTCTGACCCGTCGCGCGGTATGTTTATTCTAGGCTTCCTCGTTTTCGTTATCGGCGGCTCTTTATTGCTGTTTGCCGTAAAAGGGGCAGCAGTGCGTGTACGAGGTAACTTCGACTTAGTCTCACGTGAAAATGCGCTCTTAGCCAACAACGTATTACTTATCGCCGCTCTTGTTGTGGTGTTAGTGGGGACACTGTTGCCGCTCGTACACAAGCAGCTTGGTTTGGGGTCGGTCTCTATCGGTGCGCCATTCTTTGACATGCTATTTGCGTGGTTAATGATGCCATTTGCTTTTCTGCTTGGTATTGGTCCTCTTATTCGCTGGAAGCGAGACAATTTATCTAAACTTGTGAAACCAATGCTCGTTTCAGGTGTGCTTGCGTTCGCCTTGGCCGCGCTATGCGTGTACCTGTTTGCCGATTTCTTCTCAACCATGGCTTACATTGGTTGGGTGATGGCGATTTGGATTATTGCGATGCATGGCTTTGAACTGTACGAGCGCGCAACGCACCGTCATAGCTTTAGTGAAGGTGTTCGCAAGCTGCAACGTAGCCACTGGGCAATGATGTTGGGTCATGTTGGTCTGGCGGTATCTGTTATCGGTATTGCGATGGTACAGAACTACAGCATCGAGCGTGATGTACGTTTAGCACCTGGCGAACACTTCCAAATTCAAGGCTATGATTTCTACTTCTCAGGCTTGCGTGATAAAGATGGTCCAAACTACGATGGCTACATCGCAGACTTTGAGATCACACACGATGGCAAATACGTGAATACGCTTCACGCAGAGAAGCGCTTCTACCGTACGGCTAAGTCTATGATGACTGAAGCAGCCATTGACCGTGGTATTAGCCGCGACTTATACATTGCAATGGGTGAACGTTTAGACGACAACCGATCTTGGGCTGTTCGTATTTACTATAAACCGTTCGTTCGATGGATTTGGGCTGGCTCTTTGATTATGGCATTAGGCGGCGCACTAGCGATTTCTGATAAACGCTACCGCTTCCGTAAATCGCCGAAGAAAAACGCGAAGTCAAAAGAGCAGGAGGCATAACATGAATAAGAAAATCTTATTTATTCCGCTTGTCGCTTTCATGATTCTAGCGGGCATTTTCGCAACCCAATTAATGCGTAACCAAGAGGGCGATGATCCAACTAAATTGGAGTCGGTTTTGGTTGGCAAGCCAGTTCCTGAATTTCATTTAGAAGACCTGGCTGAGCCTGGAAAACAGTACGACCAATCAATTTTTAAAGGTGAACCGTTGCTCTTGAACGTTTGGGCAACGTGGTGCCCAACGTGTTATGCAGAGCATAAATACCTAAACGAATTGGCGGGTAAGGGCGTTAAGATCATCGGTATGAATTACAAAGATGATCGTAATAAAGCAATAGGTTGGCTGAATGATCTCGGCAACCCGTACTTGATCAGCCTATTTGATGGCAGTGGTATGCTTGGCCTTGACCTTGGCGTTTATGGTGCTCCAGAAACATTCATTATTGATGCAAATGGTGTGATTCGCTATCGCCATGTAGGGGATGTAAACCCACGTAATTGGTCAGAAACACTGGAGCCGCTTTACAACAAATTGGTTGAGGAGGCGAAGCAATGAGAAAGCTAATTCTTGCCGTTTTTGCTGCGATGACATTATCTCTTGCTGCTCATGCGGCCATTGAAGTGTACGAGTTTGATAATTTGGAACAAGAACAGCAGTTCAAAGAGTTAAGCCATACGCTCCGTTGCCCTAAATGTCAGAACAACACGATCTCGGATTCTAACGCTGAACTTGCTCAGGACTTACGCCATAAGGTGTACGAAATGACCAAAGAAGGTAAGTCCAAAGGTGAGATCGTTGATTACATGATCGCCCGTTACGGTAACTTCGTGACTTACAACCCACCATTTACGGTCGCGACTGCGATTTTGTGGCTAGGGCCACTCGCTGTAGTACTGGGTGGTTTTGGTTTGATTGTGCTGCGTAGCCGTAAATCTAAAGTTAAGGCAAAAGCGAGCAGTGACGAGCAATGGGATGAGCAAAAAGAAGCTCGTTTAAAAGCATTGCTTGAAGAAGAGAACAACGGAGATAAGAAGTAATGACACTATTTTGGATTTCCACCGTTGTTCTCACGCTTATTGCTTGTGCGCTGGTGGCTTTGCCGCTGCTTAAACAAAAAGCGAACAATGATGATGTGTTACGCGATGAGCTTAACAAGGCATTTTATAAAGACCGACTATCTGAGCTTGCAGAAGAAACTGACGAAGGTCTAGTTGAAAGTGAAGACGAACTGATTTCTGATCTAAAGCAATCACTGCTTGACGATATCCCTGGTGATAAAGCGCAAAAAGAAACTAAGGTTTCTCCAATCGCGGTTTTAGTTCCATCGGTAATTCTGACGGTGGTGCTGAGCTATGGTTTGTATTATAAATTTGGCGCGTCAGACGATATTGTTCAATGGCAAGAAGTGTCTGCAAATCTACCTGAGTTATCGAAAAAGCTGATGTCGGCTTCTTCTGAGCCGCTGAGTGACGATGAAATGGCGGATTTGACCCTTGCCCTTCGAACTCGCTTACATTACCAGCCGGAAGACTCGACAGGTTGGTTACTGCTAGGTCGTATTGCGTTAGCAAATCGTGATGTCACCACAGCTATCGATGCGATGGAAAAATCGTACCGCCTAGAGCCCAAAGATCCTGATGTGATGTTGGGTTATGCACAAGCTCTGATGCTGTCTCAAGAGGAAATGGATCAAGCGACGGCTCGCTCATTACTCGGCAAGCTGATGCAGCAAGACTATGTCGATCTGCGTGTGTTTTCTTTGTTAGCGTTCGATGCGTTTGAGCGTCAAGACTTCCCGGCTGCCATCAAGTACTGGGGAATCATGCAGCAAATGATTGGTCCAGAAGATAGCCGCTACGAGATGTTGTCACGCAGTATTGAGAGTGCTCGTAAGCAAATGGGCGAAGCGGTTTCACAGGATAAGAGTGTAGCTGTGACAATTGATGTGGCACCAAATGCTCAGTTGGATCCAAACGCAGTTCTGATTGTGTCAGTACATCGTTCAGATGGCTCCCCAATGCCTGTGGCTGCTGCTCGTTATCCGCTAGGTACTTTCCCTCGCACAGTCGTATTAGATGATGGCAATGCCATGATGCAAGGGCAAAAGTTATCTTCACTCGATAAGCTAATCGTCCGTGTGCGTGTAGATTCTGACGGTAACGTAGCAACGCGTGATCAAGATTGGCACGGAGAAAGTGACGTCGTTGAATTTGGCGCACCAGTAGAAGTGACCATTGATCAGCAGTATTAATTGTTAACATCTGTCTCTGAAACATGACAACGAGGTAGAGTCAGTTGCCTTTAGTGGTATGACTCTAAACGATCGAGTAGAATACCGAAGGCCAGCGATTGCTGGCCTTTATTTATTCCCATATCTGAGTCATCTTTACTATGTATCCCGCTCAACATACGTACTATGGTTAATCGGGGTGACTTAGGTACATTAATAGTCGTTATGGAAAATAAAATGTATAACAAGGGTAAATCTACCTTCTTGTTGCTGTTAGCCGTTGGACTGGTTGGCTGTTCAAGTGCGCCTGATGAAGCAGTAACAGGACAAGAAACAAATCAAACGACTTCTGATGTGTATGACCCGTTGGAAGGCTTTAACCGAACCATGTGGGAACTCAACTACGAATATTTAGATCCGTATTTGGTTCGTCCTGTATCACTTGCGTATGTAGAATACACGCCAGTTCCTATTCGTTCTGGTATTGCTAACTTCTTATCGAACTTAGATGAGCCAGCAAGCATGGTTAATAACTTAATCATGGGTAATGGTACGAAAGCCGTGGACCACTTTAACCGTTTTTGGATTAACTCGACGTTCGGTATTTTCGGTTTATTCGATATTGCAAGTGCCGCGGGTATTACGAAGTACGACGAGAAAGCGTTCAGTGATGCAGTAGGCCACTATGGTGTTGGAAATGGTCCTTACTTCATGGTTCCAGGTTATGGTCCGTATACCTTACGTGAAGTGACAGATACCGTAGATAGTACGTATTTACCCCTCTCTTATCTCAACTTCTGGGCGAGTTTGGGTAAGTGGGCGTTTGAAGGAATGGAGAAGCGTGCTTTATTAGTACCGCAAGAAGCGCAGCTAGACTCGTCGCCGGATCCATATATTCTAACTCGCGATGTTTATATCCAGCGTCAAAACTTTAAAGCAGAAGTTGAAACGGTAGAAGAAGTTAACATCGAAGAAGAAGAGTATTTAGATGAATATCTAGAAGACTTTTAAGCGTTGTTCTTCACAATAGAGAAATGAAAAAAGGCTTAGCTGATGCTAAGCCTTTTTTGTATTTTGCAGCTTGGTTAGAAACGGTAGTTTGCTTGAACACCGATTAGCCAAACATTACCCGTAGTTTCGCCTACAAATTGGCCGCCGACTTGTTCTGCAGTGTCGTCTGACTTGTAACCACGAGACTCAACGATTGGTGCGTCTTTCGCAAAAATATAGGTGAAGCCAGCGTCTAGGCTGAAGTCTTTCGTCCAATCGTACGTTGCGCCAATACTTAGCCAAGTGCGGTCAGTTTCTGGAATAGTAATCGTGCGGTTTTTGTCGCTTACCGCTGAAGTATCGTATGCAATACCAGTGCGTAGCGCTAGCTTAGGATTAAGCTGGTAAGTAGCACCAACAGCAAAGCGATAGTTGTCTTCCCAGTTTTCTACTTTAACCATATGCGTGCCAGCAGTATTTAGACGTGCTTCCAATTTCTCGAAAGAGCTCCAATCCGTCCAGTTAACGCTTGCGTGTAACGCAAGTTGGTCTGTTACTTGGTGGAAGCTTGCCAACTCAGCCGTTGCAGGCAGGTTTAGATACATGTAGCCGTTGTCGCGTTCAGAAGTACCGAAGCCAAAACCAAGACCTTCAGCATGGCCTTCAAGCTTCAGTTCAACTTCAGATTTGTACGCGAAGCCGATACGGTTATTTTCATTGATCTGCCATGCTGTACCAACTTGCCAGCCCCAAGCGGTATCGTCACCTTCCATGTATTTTAGAGCGGTACCTTGAGGAACACTGATTGGTTGATTAGTTTCAGGATTTAACCCTACAACGTTATTCTTAGGAGCTGCTGCGCCAAAGCTGCCTTCGCCGATGATGTAACGGATACCACCACCAACGCTGATTGATTCATTGACTTTGTAAGCTGCGTTTAAGTTCGCTTCCATTGTCGTTACGCTTGCTTCGTTACCAAAGTGCGATGCACCAAAGCCTTCACCTAAATCGGTTTCCATGCCGTAGTTGGTGCCAAATGCCAAACCAATCGCGAATTTCTCATTATATTGGTGTGATAGGTAGAAGTTTGGAATGATTGCATCATGTGCGAAGTCATCTGAAGATGCAGAAGAAGTGCTACCGTGGAAGTTTACATCACCTTCAATATCAATATTTGGGTTCACATAGATTGCACCAACGGACACTTGAGTGCCTTCCAAATAAGTTAGCATTGCTGGGTTACGCCATTGTGCACTTGCGTTGTCAGCCATTGCTGCTTCACCAGCATATGCTCGACCTAGGCCTGTTGCAGAATATTCAGCAAGTTGGAAACCTGCTGCGTTAGCCATGCCCGTTGTGCCAAGTAGGCTTAATGCCACTGCTGTTGATAGAAGAGTCTTGTTGGTTTTCATTCGAATGTTCGCTGATTTGTTTATAACGTGGGACAAAAGTTTAAAGGTAGAGTTTTTACTTTAGAAATGAAAATCCAGCATAAGTAGTCATTTGGAATATTATGCTCTCAAGTGTTGGTTGGGTGGTTTAATTATCTAACTGTGAAAGGCTTGTAAATGGTATTCAGCGAACAGCTGTGCGTCCTAATTGTGAAATTTAGATACACGTGTTCACTCAAATTGAGTGGGCAATAAATCGCAGATATGAAAAAAGGCTGGAAATCCAGCCTTTTATATAAAGTATTTTTCTACTAACTAACAGCGAAGCGTTTAGAAGCTACGGCTGTATTGTAAGCCGAATAGAATTGCATCAGCATGAGTTGTTGCTGTTACACCGGTAGAAAGAACAGGAGATAATTGAGTATTCTCATTAACTTTTACATCTTCACCTAACAAGTACGTGAAGCCAAAATCGATGTTTGAGCTATTATCAATATGGTAAGAGAAACCTGTGGAGAACCACTGGCGATCAGAGTCTGGTACCGAGATAGACGTTACTTTATCTTGAGCGCTTGTGTCGTACATGTAACCAGCACGAAGTGTCCAGTTGTTGTTTAGGTAGTAAGTACCACCAATTGCGTAGTGCCAGCCATCTTGCCATTGATAGTCTTTCGAGTAACCACCTTTAAGTAAACCCTGATTTAGGTTCTCAAAATCAATTTGGTCGAAATCTTTCCAACCGATGTATTGGATGCTGTAGTGTACAGCAAACTTAGTGTCTTGGATTTTGTGGAAACCAGAAAACTCGGCCATATCTGGTAGAGGTAGCGTGATTTCCTGACCTTTGTCGTCTTTCGCCGTAAATTCAGGGCTGTAACGATACGCTAGACCAAAACGGTTGTTTTCATCTAGTTCGTACACAGTACCAACGTTGAAACCAACAGCCCAACCATCAGCTTTATCTACGTCCAGAATTTTTTGACCGCCAACCCCTGGGACTGAAGAGCTAGTTGTACGCTTCATTGTGCCTTGGCCGTAGATTAAATCTAAACCTGCACCAAAGCTCCATTGTTCGTTTAAACGGTAAGAACCCGCAAATCCAAAGTTGAAGCTTTTTACATCCGTAAGACCACCGTACTCGGTTGCGGTGTAGTTATCTGAAAATTCAGTTTTAGTGCCGAAATTAGAGTATGCGTTTACGCCCCATGCAAACTTGTCATTTACTGGAACGATTAGGTGAATGTTTGGAGCTATTGACGTATCACCCACATCATCAGTGTCAGCAACATTTACAGTACTGGAGCCCAAAGGAGTATTAACGTTATATTTCGCATCTTTCACTTCAATCATTGAAGTAATGCTTTCGAAACCTAGCGACAGTTCCATTTTATCAAACAGAGCCATTGCTGCTGGGTTACGAGCCATTACTGCTGCATTATCTGCGATTACCGCGTCACCAGCAAATGCACGGCCGATGCCAGTTGCTGATTGAGCGTTGATTTGGAAACCCGCTGCCATCGATTGACCTGAGGCAAAAGCTACCGTTACTGCTAGGAGAGTCTTTTTAAACAGACGCGTGTTCTGAGTCATTTGTTTTTCCTTATTAGATTCGTCTCTTTGGACGATAAATTGAGCTTTTGCTCAGTGGCGCAGATAGTAGTATCAATAGTTGCTTGGACAAATCCGACCATTGGATAAAATTGAATAAAAATTGCAGAAATGATGTCTAAAAGACGGGAAGTTGCACTTAAAATGCATAATTTAGAGTTTAAGCTCTAAATGCAATAGAGGTGGTGAATGTTTTGTGTTCTATTTATACAAAAATGCCGCTAAATAAGATCATTTAGCGGCATTTAACTTTTTGAAGGCTGGAAATTGTCGAAGTTGTTACATCGGCTTAATCATTGATGCAAGAGTTGTAGCGATCGCATCAATATTTTCACCTTCTTCCCCGACTAAAATCAGGCTTGAACTCCCGACGGGCTGAACGATTCCGGTCATGCCATCCTTACTAAAGTCGGTACTTTGTTCGCTTGGAATACCAGTAATAAATAACGTTACTTTACCTTTTGGACCTTGGAACACCATATGTACCGCATTGGATTCGCCAAAACCGCAGTGGTTTAGGTAGTAAACGTGATATGGAAAGTTTTCACTAAACTGGTAATGAAATGGCGACATTTTCGCATTAATTTGCGAGCTCGGTACATCCTCATCAAGATGACGAACAAACGGTTCTTCATGAATAACGTGTTTCATCGCGGTATCCGCTAAACTGGCTTGTGCTGGAGACACCAAAACATTTCCCCAGTTTACTTGGCCAACTAATAATCCTGCGGTGAACGCAATAGAAGCGGCAAGTGCCATTGCTTTGCGGACAAAGTTTGGTCTTACGACCTTCTCTTCATCAAGTGCACTTGACGTCTGGCTAAATAAAATCTTATCTGCGAGATCTTCGGGTACATCCACATTCATGGCTTGTTTAATTTTTACATCGAGATCCAAAACGTCATCAACAAACTTATTGTTGGCGTCGCTACCAGCTAAAGCTTGCAGAATCTCTTCATCCTTTTGTTTTGGATCCGACAAAATACGACGACGAAATTCTAAATCATCCATTCTTTTGTCCTCTCTTGGTATCTTGAGAATCCAACATCTCTTTAAGTTGATTACGAGCGCGAAATAGTCGAGTCATCACTGTGTTTTTATTTAAATCAAGAATGTCGCCAATTTCTTCTCCACTGAAACCACCGACAACTTGGAGAAATAAAGGCTCACGGTATTCAACATCGAGCTTCATGATCTGTGCCTGCAGCCATTCTTGCTGATGATGTGAGTCATCGCTGACTTTAGCATCATTGCCGTAATCATCGATATCAACTAGATCAAATTGTTTACGTTCGAAGCGGCGCGCATTTTCTCGTCTCAATATTGTGATGAGCCAAGACTTGGCAGCTTTTTCGTCTTGGAGGCTATCGAGTGACTTCCAAGCTCTAAGACAGGTTTCCTGAACTAGATCTTCCGCGACCGCTTTATCTTTGCACAACCAATATGCGTAGCGGTACAAGTCACGATGATACCCTCGGACGAGTGCTTCGTATTTTCTTTGCTTGTCCATATCAGAGTTGACCGGACTGTTGGAATTTTTCTTTCCAAACATTTTTAATATGGCCACAGGAGCCTCCATCCTCGCTCTGTGAGTTTCTTACTTGTTCTGAGCATGACTTTACTTGTTTCATCGCTTAGCGGTTTTGGTTGCAGGATTTGTCATGCAACCCCTTTGACACAATAAGCCATGTGGTTACCTAAAAGTGTATACGCAAATGTCAGGTATCATCGAACACGAATTGATATATATTGTTAACAATATCATCATTAGTAATCAATGGCTTGGATAAGTTCACTCGATGGAGCATTAAAAGGGACTTCTGATGGTGGATTCTTGAATTGTTTTGAATCAATAATCGTTCTAGATGAGCTTAAAACTCGTAAAATCACTATAAAATTGATCTATTTCAAAATATCAAGCAGTGAAGGGGTTATAGTACACCTTGTCATCTCGTTAGTCATTGCGACTAACATGTTGAGCAAGATGACACTTCCTTTTGAAGGCTGACTTTACTTTCTCCTAATCAGGAAACTGATTACTTTTCAATTGGCGTAAGTTAATTGTTTTATAGATATTCCGACCACACAGCTATGTGTGGTTTTTTTTTGCTTCGATTTTACTTTCCGTATACCTCTTACCGTTTTAACTCTCTATAGTTAACCATTAGTAATCGCATAAGAATCAAAGAAGTAGAGTAATTGAACTACTTGCTTCACGTTTATTTAAACGCACGTTTGATAAATTTAACAAATTCATTACAATACATCAGGTCAGACCTCTTGTATTTAAGGAGAAACAATGGGCAAGCAGGAAGTAAAAACACGCAATGGTGAGCGTGTCGCTATTGTCGCGGGGCTTCGAACTCCCTTTGCTCGTCAAAGCACGGAATTTAGCCAAGTGCCAGCGGTCGATTTAGGGAAAATGGTAGTAAGCGAAATGCTTGCTCGAACAGATATTGATCCGAA
>NZ_JAWOVM010000106.1:0-12159 GCF_033339895.1 Vibrio sp. 1751 | reverse complement strand
GGCTGGTCGAACACATGAAGCTGGCCTTCTTGAATCGATTCAAGATGATTGATGCAACGAATGAGCGTTGATTTTCCGGAACCTGATGGGCCACACACCACGACGATCTCGCCAGAATGCACGGAGAAGTTGATGTCTTTTAGAGCGTGGTAATCGCCATACCACTTATTTACGTCGCTAAACTCAACGACGGGAGTATTCTCTTTCAAAGGGGCACGCTATAACGGAAAAATATCCTTTTACAATAGCAAGTTGTGCGCGTAATTTCATTAAGAATAAGCTAATGTTTAGGCGATGATTTTAAGACTCTATTCAGATCGCTTACAAGATACATCCATGTTTCTTTAATGTTGGTGCAGTCTAGAGTCTAGAGTATGACTAACTCAGTTCAACGAGATACGGATAACGAACAACAATCGCAACAACAGACATAACCATTAGTGTCTGTGCAGAATAGTAGGTCACCATGACAACTTGTCGTGAAAATATTGACCGTCCTCCAAAGCGTTCGAAAGCCAATACGATGCCAGAGATAATAAAGATAAAGCTTCCGAGCACTGCAAAAGAGGAGGATTGTGTTTTCCCACTCAAATAATACTCGATCGAAGCCCAGCACATAGTCATCAGTACCAATATATAACTGGCAACTGGCCGTTTCTCTTTACCGAGATCCGGTCGGAACAACCAGTAGACGCATATACCCAGTCCGAACAAGGCAATTGGGAGCCAAGGTGTAAAATGCCACGCTGACATGATGGCAAAACCATAACTATAGGAGAGATGGGCAGAGCAAAAGAGCACTAATCCTGTAATGAACTTGTCTCTAGGGAGCATTAATAACACGTCACCAAGCAACGAGAGCGATAAGCCAATCAAAATCCAATGCGCATATGGCATTGGGTAAGCCGGGGACTGAATTAAAATACCAAGCATACAGAGCACTGGTAATGGTTTAGAAACGTAAAAGAGCCATTTAGAGCCTTTACGGATACTGATGATATGTATGAATGCTAATACGACAACAACTAGCCACATAAAGTGTATTCTCGAACAGACAAAATTATGTAGTACATCACTACAACAAATCAAAACTTAATTAACGAGTTAACTCGTTCTTTGATCTCAATTATTTTTATTTGTGTAAAGCTGGACAGTTGTCTCTTTACTAACCAACACGGCCGATTTTTTGTCTGGAGGGAATCGTTGTTTTTAGAAGCCTCCTCGTTTTGAACGTGATGTGGTTTACAAAATAGCATAAAAAAACGGTATTGTGACTGTTAAGTCACAATACCGTTAAACCCTAGGAAGGGCAGTGAAGAGTTGTTGCAGTTATGAGACTGCTAACTCTAAGATTTCTCGGCTACGTTCAAGTGTGATCGCCTGGTTTTCACCTAAAACAGTCATGCCGTGTTTGTTTAGTTGATCAATAATGGCATCGATAGCTTGTTCACGGCTCTCACCATATTTTTCGAGCTTAGTTGCGACATCAAGTTGATGATAAAACGCTTCGATAGCTTCGATTGTGCGCTCTGCTAAATCCTCACCTGCTTCAAGACCAAATACGTTGCGACCCATTTGTTCTAACTTAGGGCGCTTAAACTGCATTTGGTTACGAAGTAACGATGGTTGGACAATTGCAAGAGAACGCGCATGATCAACGCCCCATAGAGCCGTTAATTCATGGCCGATCATATGTGTCGCCCAGTCTTGTGGAACGCCACTACCAATTAACCCATTCAATGCTTGGTTAGCAGACCACATTAAGTTTGCGCGCCACATATCGTCGTCTCGTTCCGCAAACTGTTCTCCGAGTGTTTTTAAAGTTTTCAGCAGTGTTTCTGCGTAACCATCTTGAACCATTGCACCGGTAGGAAGCGTCAAGTATTGCTCACATACGTGCACCCATGCGTCAACAATGCCGTTGATAAGCTGGCGTTCTGGCAGTGTTTTCATTACATCTGGGTCTAACACGGCAAATTTTGGCTGCACTGCTGGAGACATGAACGGAAGTTTGTCTTGAGTTTCTTTTTTAGTGATAACTGCGCCCATGTTTGACTCTGAGCCTGTTGCTGGCAATGTCAAAATTGCAGCTAGAGGCGTCGCTTCAGTGACTTGGTGCTTACCAATCATGATATCCCAACCATCACCATCGTACTTTGATGCCGCTGCTACGTATTTGGAACCATCGATGACTGAACCACCACCTACCGCTAGAATAAAATCAACACCATGCTCTTTTACCATTGCGACTGCTTTATCGAGTGTTTCTTTGGTTGGGTTTGGTTCAACACCTGAAAACTCTAGCCATTCATGTCCCTCAAGAGCTTCTGCTACTTGGTCGTACACGCCATTTTTTTTGATGGAGCCACCACCGTATACCACTAAAACTTTTTGGGCGGATGGGATAGCTTCTTTGATTGCTGCGATTTGTTTTTGACCAAAGAAAATCTTGGTTGGGTTTACATAAGAAAAGTTCATTATTAGCCCTCTTGCTTCGAGTGAAGGAGATTGAATACATGCATATTAGTCCTGATTAACGATGGTTAACAGGTCGATTTCTGCAAATAATTTGCCTATTTCTACAAAATTAATGCTCTTGAGCTAGAAAGTTAAAGTCGAGAGGAAGTATAGTGCTCGAAACGATAATAGAGACCAAACTCGTTGGTCATTGATGGAGCGCTCTAATGCACACTCTCGCAGATATCATGCAGCAATATGTTGAAAAGCAGGGGCTGCATGACCTAGAAGGTATGAAGAAAACAGCGATAGATGGCGTATGGTTTTATCGCAGTAGCAAAGGGAATCATCGCCAGCCGTTTGTCTATCAGTCCGGCATCATCGTCTTGGGTCAAGGGCATAAGAACATTCATATTGGTGATACACCAGTGCAATATGGGCCCGATGATTACCTTGTTGTCGGGGTTCCCATGCCACTAGAGTGCGAAGCGTTTGCGACAAACAATGAGCCTTTACTTGGCATTTCGATAGATATTTCGCCAACGCTTCTTCATAAACTCGTTAAAAAATTAGAGGGTGAGAAATTCAGTAATAAGTGTCTGGATGCTACCCGTTGCGGCCTTAAGTCGGTACGTATGAATGAAGGTATGTTGGATGCGTGCAAGCGGTTAATGAAAGCAATGTGTGACGAGCTTGATGTCATCATGCTTGGCGAGCTGCTTCTTGAGGAAATTGTGTATCGTACTTTGGTGAGCAAAGAGGGGTATGTTTTATTTGACCTAGCACATCAAGAAGGTTCTTACGCGAGGGTAGCTAAAGCACTAAATCGTGTACATCAAGCGTATCACGAACAGTTGAACGTACAAGCATTGGCTGAAGAAGCCAACATGAGTGTGTCTGCTTTCCATCAAGCATTTCGCAATGTCACGCTTGAATCTCCGTTGCAATATATTAAGAAAGTTCGACTTAACAAAGCGCGCGAATTGATCCAGTTAGAGGGGCGACGTGTTAATGATGCAGCGAGAATGGTTGGGTACACGAGCCCATCACAGTTTAGTCGCGAGTACAAGCGGCATTTTAATGAAACGCCAAGGTCAACAAAGGCTTAGTGATCTTTATTTCAAAATGGCGACTTTTTTTACCTTTTTTATTAATTTGCGAGTGACATATTTATTTAAGTTATAAAATTAGTTACTGGTGCCAAATAATAGGTACGTTGTTGCAATCATTTAGTGGATTGTTGCGAGGCGGTGTGGAAAACTCGTAAATAGATAGTGTGAAATCACCAACTTGTACTTAAGTTATTTTACGTCGAAATAAAAGTATAGATGCGCTTCGTTTAGCGCATTTAGTATTGTTTTAACAATAACTTAAGGAAGAGCGATTATGCACCTTAAAAACGGCAACGCAGTGAAAAACGTGTTCACACTAAGCACACTCACCGCTTCTTGTCTTATGGCCTTCAATAGCTACGCAGCAGTTGACTGTGCCCCTCTAGAAACTTGGCAATCATCAAAAGTTTATAACGGTGGCGACCAAGTTCAGCATGAAGGTAATGCTTATAAAGCGCGTTACTGGACGCAAAACAACAATCCAGCGCAATCTGGTGAGTGGGGCGAGTGGGAAACACTTGGCGCTTGTGATGGCACTGGACCGGTTGATCCACCTCAGAATGAAGTCCCGACGGTTACTCTGACATCGCCTTCTGCGTCGGCTTCTGTGACTGCGGGTGATGTTGTTAACCTAGCTGCAGATGCGGCAGATACTGATGGGACTGTTAGCAAAGTAGAGTTCTTTGTTGATGGTGTATTAGTTGGTCAGGCAACGTCTGCGCCGTATGTTGCATCGTGGACAGCAACTGAAGGACAGCACGAGTTCTCTACCAAGGCCTATGACGATGCAGGTGCCGTTAGTACGGCAAGTGTTGTGACGTTAACTGTGGCATCAGCGCAACCTGATAACGAAGCGCCGACAGTGGATGTCGTGCTTTCTGCGAACTCTATTGACCTGGGTGGTTCCGTCACACTGACTGCAAATGCTACGGATGCGGATGGTACCGTTGCTAAAGTTGATTTTTATGTTGCAGGTGTGCTTGCTGGCACTGCTACAACAGCACCATACACGCTGGATGTAACCCCTTCACAAGCTGGCTCATTAAGTGTTTATGCGAGAGCAACCGATGATGCTGGAGCAACAGCAGATTCTGCACTTGCAACGTTAACGGTAAACGGCGGCGCAGTGACATCTAATTGTCGTCCTGATGGTCTTTATCAAACAACGGGTGTAGATGTTCCTTACTGTTCTATTTATGACGAAGAAGGCCGTGAGAAAATGGGGGCTGATCACCCACGTCGTGTAATCGGCTACTTCACCAGTTGGCGAGCAGGTGACGACCCACAATCGACTTACCTTGTTAAAGACATTCCTTGGGAACAACTTACTCACATTAACTACGCGTTTGTGAGCATTGGTTCTGACGGCAAAGTAAACGTTGGCGACGTTAATGATCCAAACAACCCTGCTACAGGTAAAACTTGGCCAGGCGTTGAGGTAGATCCTGCTCTTGGTTTTAAAGGTCATTTTGGTGCACTAGCAACTTACAAGCAAAAACATGATGTTAAAACGCTAATCTCGATTGGTGGTTGGGCTGAAACGGGCGGTCACTTCGATACGAACGGCGATCGTGTAGCTGATGGTGGCTTCTACACCATGACGACGAATGCGGACGGTTCTATTAATCATGCTGGTATTGAGAAGTTCGCAACTTCAGCTGTTGAAATGATGCGTCAGTACAAGTTCGATGGCCTGGATATCGACTATGAATACCCGACGTCAATGGCTGGTGCTGGTAACCCTTACGACAAAGACTTCATGGAACCACGCCGTCAGTATTTATGGGCGTCTTACCAAGAGCTGATGAAAGTATTGCGTGAGAAACTTGATGCGGCATCCGCGCAAGATGGTATTCATTATATGCTGACTATCGCAGCACCATCTTCAGGTTACTTGCTACGTGGGATGGAAACCTTCGATGTAACTAAGTACCTAGACTACGTAAACATCATGTCTTACGACTTGCATGGGGCTTGGAATGATCACGTTGGTCACAACGCGGCTTTATTCGATACAGGTAAAGACTCGGAGCTAGCGCAGTGGAACGTATACGGCACTGCTGCATACGGTGGTATCGGTTACTTGAACACAGACTGGGCTTACCATTACTTCCGTGGTTCTATGCCAGCAGGTCGTATCAACATTGGTGTTCCTTACTACACCCGTGGTTGGCAAGGTGTTACTGGTGGCGAAAATGGCCTTTGGGGCCGAGCGGCACTACCAAACCAAGCAGAGTGCCAACCGGGCACAGGTGAAGGTGAGAAGAACAACTGTGGTCACGGCGCTATTGGTATCGACAACATGTGGCATGATACCGACCCTAAAGGAAACGAAATGGGCGCTGGTTCTAACCCAATGTGGCATGCTAAGAACCTAGAAAACGGTATTTGGGGCTCTTACGCAGCTGCTTACGGTCTCGACCCTGTCAACGATCCTTCAGATAAGTTTGTTGGTACTTATACCCGTCATTACGATAGCGTTGCTGTGGCACCTTGGTTGTGGAACGCAGAGAAGAGCGTATTCCTATCTACGGAAGATAAAGCTTCTATCGAGGTGAAAGCCGATTACGTTATCGATAAAGAGATCGGCGGTATCATGTTCTGGGAACTAGCCGGTGATTACAACTGTTACGTACTGGATGCAAATGGTAATCGTACGGCAGTAGATGCCACTGAACAAGCTTGTGCGGCAGGTAATGGTGAATACCACATGGGTAACACTATGACCAAAGCTATCTACGACAAGTTTAAGTCTGCGACGCCTTACGGTAATAAAGTAGCGACTGGTCCAACACCAACTGAAGCAGTAGACATTACTGTTAGTGTTGGCGGCTTCAAAGTTGGCGATCAAAACTACCCAATTAACCCGAAAATCACGTTTACGAACAACACTGGTCAAGCGATCCCTGGCGGTACTGAATTCCAATTCGATATCCCAGTATCTGCGCCGGACAACGCGAAAGACCAATCAGGTGGTGGTTTGAAAGTCATTGCTTCTGGACATACTCGTGCAAACAACATTGGTGGCTTAGATGGCGTAATGCACCGTGTGTCGTTCTCTCTACCAGCATGGAAAGACTTGCCAGCGGGCGGCACTTACGAGCTTGATATGGTTTACTACCTACCAATCTCTGGTCCGGCTAACTACTCAGTGATTTCTGGTGGTAAAGAGTTTGCGTTTAAGTTTGAACAGCCAGATCTACCAATTGGTGATCTCAATGCGGGCACGGGTGGTGGTACCACTGAACCAGGTACGTGTGATACGACAGGTTTAGTGACATACCCAGCTCTGCCACAAACGGATTGGGCAGGTAATCCAAGCCACGCTAACCAAGGTGATAAGATCATCCACAACGGTGTGGTTTACCAAGCGAACTGGTGGACAGCGGCTGAACCGGGTACAGATGGTAGCTGGTCAACGGTATGTAACATCTAATTATTATGGATTATTTGTTATAGCCTAATGTTTACGGGCACTTAAACAAAAGCGCACGATGATTATCGTGCGCTTTTTTGTTGTGATAGTTTGTCGTTTAATCAAATTGGTAACTTTCGGGTATGACGACAATACCTTTGTCTGAGATTTTAAATCGCTTCGCATCTTCAAGTTTGTTGATGCCAATTTGAGTATGTGGCGGAATACGAACATGTTTATCAACTATGCAGTTGACCAACTGACTTCCTTCACCGACTTCTACGTCATCAAAAATGATGGAATCGACTACCGTTGCACTATCTTGAATCCGTACATTAGAGGAAATAATGGAGTGCTGTACCGAGCCTCCGGAATTGATGACACCGGTAGCAATGATGGAGTTAATAAAAATGCCTTCATTACCCGTGGCCGACGATACAGTACGAGCTGGTGGAAACTGCGGCTCGTAAGTACGAATCGCCCAATTAGACTGATAAAGGTTCATTGGCGGCACAGGTTCTAGTAGATCCATATTCGCTTCATAGAAGGAATCAATGGTACCCACGTCGCGCCAATAGCAATCTTTATCGACGCGCCCTTTACTGCCACAGAATTGATAAGCGTAAACGGATTCGGTATCAATTAGCTTAGGTATGATGTCTTTTCCGAAGTCATGGCTTGATGAATCGAGTTTTGAGTCTTCTTCAAGCGCTTCTTTCAAAACATCCATATCAAAGATATATATTCCCATAGAAACAAGGCTTCTGGTCGCGCTTCCAGGAAGAGTAGGTGGGGTTTCAGGTTTCTCTATAAACGAAGTAACGAGCCCGTTTTCTGTAGTGCCCATTACACCGAATGCTGAAGCATCCTCTACGGGAACATCCATACAGGCAACGGTGAGCTTAGCACCTTTCTCTTTATGCTCTTCAAGCATTGCGGCGTAGTCCATTCGATAGATATGATCGCCGGATAACACAACCACATACTTTGCATCATTTCGCGATAGCAACCACATGTTGTGATAAATCGCATCGGCGGTTCCTTCATACCATGCACCACCTTTGCGCATTTGTGGTGGAACAGCAGTAATGTACTCGCCTAGCTCTGGATTGAATATCGACCAGCCGTCTCGTAAGTGTTTTTGAAGTGAATGAGATTTATATTGGGTTAAAACAAGGATCTTGCGTAAACCCGAATGTAAACAATTGGTTAGTGTGAAATCTATAATTCTATATTTTCCGCCAAAAGGTACGGCTGGCTTGGTTCTGTCATCGGTGAGTGGGCTGAGTCTAGACCCCATCCCTCCTGCTAAAATTACGGCGAGTGCGTCTTCCATAGTATTCCCTTTCCCTTTTCTGACATGCATCAAAACGGTGCTAACCTGAAGGAGGTGGTATGCAACGCAGAGGTTTTGAAAAGCATGTGCTAATGTGCTTATTAGTGAAAAGTCTACTACAAGAATCGAGCCATAGAATATCTCCTTAAAAATCAAGGAGGTTAAAATTTCACTGTAAGACAACTGCACCATATTAGTGAAGTGCTAAATAACCCGTGCATCAAATTGGCGCAAAATTGTAGAAAGGAGAAGTCAACAAGTATGGATTTACAATGTAAAGTGGCGACAAAACAAGAAGATAAATAGGGTTTTCTAGCTTAATAACTATGGCCAAACAAGGCTTAGGGTTAGCGTCTTAACTCTAAAGGTCTAAAACAGGCGCGTTGATGTAAGGCAGGAGAGCTTTGTATCAACGATTCAAGAGTAGAAGGCCTGAGACAACTCTTTTCACAGTTGTTGAGAGTGAGTGGATAGGTAAGTAGACCACTCACTCAATGAATATGCTCACTTCACTGATAGCGATACGTTATCACTGCACTAAGAGAGACCGACGATATTTCCTTCATCATCAAGATCTAAGTTCATAAATGCGGGTTTATCAGGTAAGCCTGGCATCGTCATCACGGTACCAGATAATGCATAAACGAATCCTGCACCCGCACACAAGCGCAGCTCGCGGATTGGGACGGTAAAACCAGTTGGTGCGCCTTTGACTGCGGAGTCTGTGGTTATCGATAGTGGTGTCTTCGCGATGCAAACCGCTAAGTTGTTAAAGCCTAATTGCTCAAAATGTTTGAGCTGTTCAGTCGCGATAGGAGTCATTTCTATATTGGTTGCTCCATAGCCCGCTTCACATACTGCCATGAGCTTTTCGAGTAATGATTGCTCTTTGTTGTATAACGGACAAAACTCTACAGGCGTGGTACACGCATCAATAACATGTTGAGCTAGTTCCGTTGCGCCTTGTCCGCCTTGCGAAAAAGCGGTGCTGATGGCTACTTTAACTTCGGGATTAAATTGGTGAATCAGCTCTTCAAGAGCTTTAAGCTCTTTCACACAATCTTGTGGAAACTGGTTAATGGCAACGACAGCAGGTAAACCGTATTTATGAACGTTATTTATGTGCCATTTTAAATTTTCAAACCCAGCCTCCAATGCTGCTTGGTCCGGATTAAAAATGGAATCTGGAATAGCCATACCTGGGCGTAAATCGTAGTGTCCAGAATTCGCTTTGAGGCCGCGTAATGTTGCTACGATCACTACACAGTCCGGGGCTTTGTTGGCGGCAGCAGCTTTAATGTTACACGCTTTCTCAAATCCCATATCCGAACCAAAACCGGCTTCAGTTACCGTGTAACCTGACAGTTTTAGCGCAATATCGTCCGCGATAATGGATGAATTTCCATGGGCGATGTTTGCAAATGGACCTGCATGGATCAACGTAGGAACACCTTCTAGAGTTTGCATCAGTGTTGGTGCAATCGCCTCTTTTAGTGTTACTGCCATTGCTCCTGCAACTTGTAGATCTTCCGTAGTGACGGGGTTTCCGTTCAAATCGTACGCTACGACAATTTTCCCAATACGTTGACGTAAATCTTTTAAATCTTTGGCTAGTGCAATTATAGCCATTAACTCGGAAGCAGCTGAAATATCGAACCCTTCGTCACGCTCGAAACCATTGATGGTTTTTCCTGCATCATTGAGGCCAATTTTGACTTTACGTAGTGCACGATCATTATGGTCCATCACTCGTTTCCAAGTAATACTTGCCGTGTCGATTTTAAGTGCTCTTAACCCGGTGCGTGATTCAAAGGCATCATAACCCTCGCGTTGCTCATGGAACAAGCGAGCGTCAAGAGCGGCTGAAGCAAGGTTGTGCGCCGCTGTCACTGCGTGAATGTCACCAGTAAGGTGTAAGTTTAACTCTTCCATTGGAGCTACTTGAGAATAACCGCCGCCCGCTGCGCCACCTTTAATACCGAAGACGGGTCCCATCGAAGGTTGCCTTATACATGCAATAACAGATTGATTAAGCTTTGCTAAACCTTGCGCCAGGCCTATCGTCGTAACGGTTTTTCCTTCGCCAAGAGGAGTCGGCGTGATCGCAGTGACGAGTACAAGTTTACCGTCATCATTTGCTTTGAGTCGTTCCAAACATTTTGGGTGGACTTTGGCTTTGTGCTTCCCGTGAGTGTCATACTCTTCGGGTGATAGTCCTACTTTTTCCGCGATAACATCAATAGAAGAAAGTGGTGTTTTTCGGCAAATTTCGATATCTGACTGCATGGAGAATCCCCAAAGTGGTACTCAGGTAGCGTTGAAAAACTACCTGAGTTATAACGAGTATTATTGTGAGGCAAAGGTCTGCTTGGTGATGGTACTGTTTCGGTTAGGCTTGTAAAGAGTTTACTGCTTCGTATTGTGCGACATACTAACAAAATCTACTCGTTACAGTGCTAGACAAAAACAAAAAGGTCACCAAATGGTGACCTTGATATATTTTTAGCTTTAAAGCTGTCGTTTTAACGATCCCAATAAGTCTCTTCTAAGCTATCTTCTCGTTCAGGAAGCGCTCGCGATAGGCGAGGAGAGTGCTGCGTCAACACTTCATAGCTTACTCGGTTTGCGTATTTACAGATCTGAGAAAGCGAGGAGTAGGTTAAGCATCGTACTTCGTGCTTTTCTGAGTTAGGCACTTCTTTTTGGTGGAAAGAGTTTGCTGCCATGTCATGCAGTAAGGCTGAAAGGGCTGCATCACCTGCACCGTTAGTGTTCTTAATCTCTAGTGGTCCACCAAGGTAAGGGCCGATGTGAGAGTATACCTTCATTGGGTTTTGACAGTCTTCTTTACGCATCGCACGACTAAACTCGTACTGGTTAAAGGCTTCGAGGGAGCTTTCAAGGATGTCGTGTGTGGTTTCTCGTTTTACTTTCTCATCGGTGTAACCAGCCATGTACAGACCATTTGGTCCTGCTGTACAAAGTACGAGATCAACCCACTCAAGTGCTTTATCAGCAGCTGCTAGCGGCTCTGTTTCACCTGTTAGCGCCGCACCTTCTTCTTCATTCATAGCGACAACAGAAATGTTTTCGCGAATGTATTCTTGCCACCACTGTGCGTTACCTTCGATAACGTACTTTGTCCCTAACGTAAGTACAACAGGGACATCGTGCTTCTTAGCAAAGTCGATCGCTCTTTGTACCGCTTTAGGCATTGGATCTTCTTCTTTACCACGCATTAGGTAAGAAGAAACAACCAGGGCTGATGCTTTCTCAAAGATCTCTTCAGGAATGCTTTCCGGAAGTAGTTGATTCATATGACCTTCGTTGATAGCAAATGTACGCTCACCGTCTTGAGAAATTAGGGTGTAGCAGCGACCAATAGGGCCATCTACCGTTTGTAAATGGTTAAGGTTCATGCGTGAAGACGTACGGCAAAGGTAGCGATAAGCAAAAGAACCGACTTGAATGTTCTTAGACATCACACCGAGCAAAACGGATTTGCTATCGGCTAAAACTGAGTAGTTGTGAAGAGTATTGCCAATCGTGTCACCTGGGTATTGGTGCGTGATCAGGCCTTGCTCAACCAGTTCTTCGTAAAGTGCATCTGCTTTGCTTTCTTCAAGAACGAGCGAATGTCCTTTACTCAGGTTGTATTTCTCTAAAAACGCGTCATCTACACGTGCTTCGATATCTACAATGGTTTGACCGACACCAACAATAGTTGGGCGATATAGCTTAGGTGCCTGTCGGATTTGGTTTACTAATGGATCTCGAGCGTGAGTTGGGAAGTAGTGTTTAGATTTACGCTGACCAGGAAACTTCATGCTTGTTCTTGA
>NZ_JAWOVM010000105.1:0-12284 GCF_033339895.1 Vibrio sp. 1751 | reverse complement strand
CTTAAAGCGGTAATCTGAACTCAACCCATGAGGGATGCAACAGAGGAAAAACACTTATGACAATGAATATCACTGGCAAAAACATCGAAATCACCTCTGCAATCCGAGCTCATATTGAGAGCAAATTTAAAAAACTGGAGAAATGGCAAGTAGACCTAATTGGTTGCCAAGCAACTTTCAGTGAGGAACCAAACAAACAGAAGAAATTCGAAGCGGTTATCAAAGTTCCTAAAGGCCAGCTCATTGCCTCAGCAACTCACGAAGATCTTTACGCAGCTATCAACGAAGTGGAGCAAAAACTAGAACGACAATTGAACAAGCTGACCCACAAACCTGAAGCTCGACGTGCAAGTAAGCCTGAGCTAGTGGAAGAAGAAGAGTAAACTGAACAGATTGAGGAAATAGCGCCGAAAGGCGCTATTTTTTTGCTTGACGCTCTCCCCAGCCTTGCTTATTGTGTTTAAACACTCATAAATTAAGCACTATTTATGCATTTAACCTCACTGTTTATTTTTGACTTCTTTTTCCTCCCATAGTTGGAGGGGCGAACTCGTTTGTGAAAGAAAAGTCAAAAACAAACAGAAAGCCTCCCAAATCGGGAGGCTTTTTTATAAGGAAAGAATTGATGACTGACCAACCTATTTCCCTCGAAGAAATTCGTTTACGCTTGAATGAGTTGGATGACCAACTTCTCAGCTTATTGTCTGAGCGCCGTAAACTCAGCATTGAAGTAGCCAAAAGCAAAGTACAAACCTCAAAGCCTGTTCGCGACGCCGTCCGTGAACAGCAATTATTGGTCAAGCTGATTTCTAATGGCCAAGATAAATACGAACTTGACGCGCAGTACATCACCAAGCTTTTCCATACCATCATTGAAGACTCAGTTCTGCTTCAACAAAGTTATCTGCAAAATCTCGTTAACCCACAGCAAAGCCGTAAGCCACTTGCTCGCGTCGCTTTTTTAGGAGCCAAAGGCTCTTATTCGCACTTGGCAAGTCGCGAATACTTCAGTCGTAAAAATACGGAGCTTATCGAGCTCAACTGCGAGCACTTTAAAGAAGTGACTCAAACGGTTGAATCTGGCCATGCTGATTATGGCGTTCTGCCAATCGAAAACACCAGCTCAGGCTCTATTAATGAAGTGTATGACTTACTACAACACACGACGCTTTACATCGTTGGAGAGCTAACTCAACCAATCGAACACTGCTTGGTTGCGAAAAAAGACATTCGTCTGGAAGATATTAAAACGCTGTATTCTCACCCTCAGCCACACCAACAGTGCAGTGAGTTTTTAAGCCGTATGAAAGGGGTAAAGCTGGAATCCTGCGCGAGCACAGCAGATGCAATGCAGAAAGTCCAAGAGATGGATCGTGATGATGTGGCTGCAATTGGTAATGCATCAAGCGGTAAGCTATATGGCTTGCAAGCAATTCAAGGCAACATCGCAAACCAAACCGAAAACCATACTCGCTTTATCGTGGTTGCTCGTAAACCGGTTGAAGTTTCTACTCAGATTCCAGCAAAAACCACATTGATCATGTCGACCTCCCAAGAGGCAGGCTCATTGGTTGAAACACTATTAGTGCTGCAACGTTACGGCATCAATATGACCAAGCTGGAATCACGCCCAATTATGGGGAACCCGTGGGAAGAGATGTTCTACGTAGACTTGACATCACATCTTGCTTCGACAGAAATGCAACAGGCACTTGAAGAGCTAACAAAAATCACTAAGCACTTGAAAGTATTAGGCTGTTACCCGAGTGAGAACGTAAAGCCTACGCAAGTAAAATTGAGTTAATAGACACCAGTGAGTAAAAAGATCATGGCAACCCAAAAAGTCGTAATCGCATCGCTAAACCCAGCCAAAATTAATGCAGTTCAAAGTGCATTTCGTAATGCATTTCCGCATCAAGAATTCAACTTCGTTGGCATCAGTGTACCGAGTGAGGTTGCAGATCAGCCCATGACGAATGAAGAAACTCATCGTGGTGCGCTAAACCGCGTTAAAAACGCAAAAGTAGAGATGCCAAACGCGGATTACTATGTCGGTCTCGAAGCGGGAATTGAAGCAAACGTGACGTTTGCTTGGATGGTGGTTGAATCAGAGACTCACCGCGGTGAATCTCGTTCTGCAAGCTTAATGTTGCCGCCAAAAGTCTTGGAAAAACTCAAGGATGCGAATGAATTGGGAGATGTAATGGACGAAGTGTTTGGTACTGATAATATCAAACAGAAAGGTGGCGCTATTAGCCTGCTAACCCAAAACCAGCTAACTCGAAGCTCGGTCTATCACCAAGCCTTGATTCTGGCTTTAATTCCATTCACAAACCCTGAGCACTTTCCTTCAAATTTATAACACTCAGCCTATTCTCTAGATACGCAAAAGGGCGGATATTTCCGCCCTTTGTAATACGTTATCTTAGTCACTTGTAACACCAAGGCCTAAAAGCAAATTGGATATACTGTCTACTTAGATACTGCAACTTGTTCTAACAAGACTTTCAACTTGTCTTTTTCTTCATCAGATTTCGACTTTAGTTCGTTAGAGCCACGAGTAATGGTGGCAATGCCCACACCAAGCATCTGACTGATCTGACGTTGAGATAATTCTCCTTTAAGAAGTTCGTTAATTATATTAACGCGTGATATTAATGACTCTCTCTCATCACGTGACATCAGCATAGTTAACAGCATGTCATCTTGCTGGGTGCCCATACTTGTTCGAATTAGCTCAATAATCTGTTGCCAGTCTTTGTACTCGGGTTCGTGCGACATCAAGTTACCTCACTCAATACTTGGTATTGATCTCATGTTGATTCAAGAACGCGCCATCGATACCCAAAAGATCACGATAGTATGTTTCAAACATCAAGATGTTTTGTACATAACCGCGCGTCTCTTTAAATGGAATTGCCTCAATAAAGGCATAAGCATCCACTTTTCCTTGGGTACGCTCTCGCCACGTTTTTACTCTGTTAGGACCTGCATTATAAGCAGCAAGAGCAAAAATACGATTATTATCGTAATCCTCTAATAAACCTTGCAAATAATGGCTACCAATTTCGATATTTTTTCCTACATTGTAGAGGTCCTGCGTACCTTGATAACTCAACTTATATTTACGTGCCGTGTACTTCGCCGTCGCAGGCATGATCTGCATAAGACCACGAGCGCCAACTGGAGAGCGGGCTTCAACATCTAACGCACTTTCCTGTCGAGCGAGAGACATCATCGTGACGGGATCAATGTTGTGCTTTTTCGCATAAAAGTTAAACCACCAGCGGTGTGCTATTGGGAACCTAAGTTCGATATTATCCCACATCTGCGCTTGAATACTCGCGGTCACCGTTAGGTTATGCCAACGTTTAAATGATGCATAAGCCGCCAACATCGCCTTTTCATCTTTTCCTACGCGGCGCAGTAAGTGTGCCCATTCACTCTTCGCTGCTGCGATTTTATCCGTCGCGATCAACTCTTCGATACGAGCTAACGAGTCTTGATAGGGTTGAACAACTTTCTTATCCAACTTAACCGTATGCGTTGGGTATTTGATTGATTGTCCGATTGCATTGGCGGCAGCCACACTGTAGAAGTTTCGTTGCCCAAGCAGAGTTGCTAAACGCTGTTTCCCCGCGATGTCATCACCTAACGCTATTTCACTTCTTCCAAGCCAATATTGCCAGCGTAGCGTGGCTTGTTCTTCTTTATTTAGAACAGCAATCCACTCTTGTACGCCTTTCCAATCTGCATTTTGAATCGCTAAGCGGATGCGCGTTTCAATCAACGGTAAGTACTGACTGGTTTTCGTTTTATCATCGCGCCATTTAGCTAATGACTCAGACTCCGTACGAGTCAATCGAAATGCAATATAGTCGGCAAGTTCTTGCGCTTTTTCTGGAGAAAACTTCTGTCCTTTAATGACAGCATCGTACGCACCTTGTGCTTGGCTAGTGTTCATACGAGCCAACTTTTCTAACGCATATTCACTTTGCGCTCGATTAAAATCATTCGCAGGTTTTTTCTTCGCGAATTCCGCAACGCTTGAAGGATTATCAAACAACGCTTTCATTTCTTTGGCTTGTTGCTTTGCCTGCGCTGATTTAGGCAGTTTGAGCAAGTAACTCATCAAACCGCCATTACGAGCATCAAACGCCAGTAACATACGCTGTAGAATCAGTTCATCGGTACGCTCACCCGCCTTGTCCCATGCCGCAAATAATGGGTCACACTCATCAGCAATGCTGATGCCACGTAACCACATATGTTCAGCCCCTTTAAACGCCGCGACTTTCTTGCCTTGCTTTAATTGAGCGACGTAGAAAATACATTGGTAACGCTCACCACTAGGAATGACTTTTTGAAACTCAGTAATGGTTTTCCAATCTTTTTGCTTATAAAGATGATTGAGGTATGGAGCGCTAACTCGACGAGAAAATGGAAAAGACTCGTGCTCAGAAATAAACTCGTTCACCTGTTGTGGTGACTTTTCCGGTAACTGTCTAATAAAAGTGCGGTAATCCACATAAGGCGTTAGTGGATAGTCAGAAATTTTAGGACGAATCGAAAGGTATCCGTCGATGTCATTTTTATCTAATAAATCTTGAGCTTGCTCATATACTTCGCGCTGCTTTTCCAAACTCAGCGCGGCATTAGCACTCAAACTCATAGCACACAACGCGGCGGCGCAGCATACGTTTTTAGCCAATTCAGATACGTTGAATCTCATTTGTGTCATTTTCCCCAGACATATACTGCCCTAAAGCCTAGTTTTGTTAGAGTTCATGTGATGTTAAGGCAATTTTCACACATGCATCTATTTACACAGAATGCAGATGTCCATGTAAAGCAACTTAGTGTATTAAAAATTGTACTCGTCAAACTTTTAAGACGATGGAGACAAAGCGTTTCTAACTCGCATAGAAAACACTTCGTCATTCTTAACGAATAACAAAAGTGTATACCCTAACCGTGTAAGTTTCCGGTCAGCTCAAAATAAGAAATCCATTCGTTAGGGAAATTCTTGCAATGCGGTAACAAAAACAAAGCACTTGGTATAAAATGATGGGTTTGAATGACAGTTAATTTAGGAACGATCGGCAATGGCTGAATACGTATATACCATGTCGCGGGTGAGCAAAATTGTGCCACCTAAGCGTCAAATTCTTAAAGACATCTCTCTGAGCTTCTTCCCTGGTGCGAAAATCGGTGTTTTAGGTCTGAACGGTGCAGGTAAATCCACACTGCTACGTATCATGGCAGGTATCGACACGGATATCGACGGTGAAGCGCGTCCACAACCTGGTCTAAACGTAGGTTACCTACCTCAGGAACCAGTATTAGACGAATCAAAAACCGTTCGTGAAGTTGTTGAAGAAGCGGTTGCTGACGTTGCTGACGCTCTGAAACGTTTGGACGCAGTCTACGCAGCATACGCTGAACCAGATGCAGACTTCGACGCACTTGCAAAAGAGCAAGGCGAGCTAGAAGCCCTTATCCAAGCGAAAGATGGTCACAACCTAGAAAATGCGCTTGAGCGTGCAGCAAACGCACTACGTTTACCTGAATGGGACCAAAAAATTGCGCACCTATCAGGTGGTGAACGCCGCCGTGTGGCTATTTGTCGCTTGCTACTTTCTAAGCCAGACATGCTATTGCTTGATGAACCTACCAACCACCTAGATGCAGAATCAGTGGCTTGGCTAGAGCGCTTCTTAGTGGATTACACAGGTACCGTAGTAGCCATCACCCACGACCGTTACTTCCTAGATAACGCTGCGGGCTGGATCTTAGAACTGGACCGTGGTGAAGGTATCCCATGGGAAGGCAACTACACCTCATGGCTGGAGCAAAAAGACGCTCGTCTACAACAAGAAGCCTCCCAAGAGAGTGCTCGCCAAAAGACTATCGAGAAAGAGCTTGAGTGGGTACGTAAAAACCCTAAAGGTCGTCAAGCGAAGTCAAAAGCACGTATGGCTCGCTTTGAAGAACTGCAAAGCTCTGATCACCAAAAACGTAATGAAACCAACGAACTGTTTATCCCACCTGGTGAGCGTCTAGGTGATAAGGTTATTGAAGTGAAGAACCTGACCAAGTCATTTGACGGTCGTGTTCTGATTGATGACCTGTCATTCAGCATCCCTAAAGGTGCGATTGTTGGTATCATCGGTGCGAACGGCGCAGGTAAATCGACGCTATTCAAGATGTTAAGTGGTACTGAACAACCAGACTCGGGCACAATTGAGATGGGCGATACAGTAAAACTGGCATCGGTCGATCAGTTCCGTGACAGCATGGACGATTCTAAAACCGTATTCCAAGAGATCTCTGAAGGTGCTGATATCATTAAGATCAACAACTTCGAAATCCCAGCTCGCGCATACTGTTCACGCTTTAACTTTAAAGGCAGTGACCAACAAAAGATTATTGGTGAACTATCGGGTGGTGAGCGTAACCGTGTCCACCTTGCGAAGCTTCTTAAAGCGGGCGGCAACGTGTTGCTACTCGACGAACCAACCAACGACCTTGACGTTGAAACACTGCGTGCTCTAGAAGAAGCATTACTAGAGTTCCCTGGTTGTGCAATGGTTATCTCGCACGACCGTTGGTTCCTTGACCGTATCGCGACCCACATCATTGACTACCGTGACGAAGGCCAAGTTAACTTCTACGAAGGTAACTACACAGAGTACATGGATTGGTTGAAGAAAACATTGGGTCCTGAAGCCGCAGAACCACACCGTATCAAATACAAGCGTATTGCGAAATAATCGCAACCCACAAAGTTTGATTGTAATTTGTACAAAGGCCGCTATCATAGCGGCCTTTGTTTTCTTTGTTATAAAAAGAGCTCATTAGCCCGTCTCGTTCGTTAAGAACATGACATTGCACTTACGTCACTCTGTAGCGACCTCGACACTTTTCAAACAACAATCGAACACTTTTTGTTCGTATTGATATACTATTCAATTCTGTTTGACGACCTGACGAGAATATTCATATGACAGAGAGACGACGCTTTTCACGTATTCTCCATCAAGCTCCAGCTAAGATAGAACAACGTGACTTGGCAATTGAAGCTAGGATTCAAGATCTTTCCTTGCATGGTTTACTCATGAAAGTGGAAGAGACTGAGGCTTTGGATCCAACCCTTCCAGTCCATGTAACTTTTTCATTTGATCAATCCGAACAAGTGATTACGTTAAAAGCGCAAATTGTGAATGTTTCTAAGTGTGAGATTAGGTTGAAGATCGCTAAGGTAGACATCGAAAGCATTAGCCAACTAAAACGATTTATAGAATTGAATGTAGGCAATAACGACCTTCTGAATCGAGAGTTAGAGCACCTCTCTGGTTTTTAGGAGAAAAATAAATGAACGCCTATTTAAGTAACAATAACTATGTCTAAAAAAATCATCATGCAGATCCCGACGAAAGACGGCGATCAGCAGTTCTATTTGGGCCGCAGTTCGGTCCTAGCAGTATTTGCTTCAGTATTGGCATTACCCGCCGTCGTTGGTGGCGCGTGGTACCTTAATCAGCAGCAGATGCACAATAAAGACGAACTAACACAAATCATCGCCAAACTGGAAAGTGAAAAGGCCGAAGTGACGGCTCTTTACGAAGAACAGCTTGATACCAATCATTCGCTTTCCCAGTCTTTGACGGACAAAAACAATCAAATTCAGCTATTGGGCAAACGGGTATTCGACGTTGAATCGGTTTTAGGTCTCGCAGACGAAGAGTTGATGATCGATGAGAACAGCATGGGGTTAGAGGAGCGAATTGACGCAGCCGCTATCGATTCTGCTGTTCGAGCGACGATGTTCCGTTTGATACCAAATGACAGTCCAGTCACATACCAACGTATTTCTTCTTCTTACGGCAGTCGTATTAATCCGATTTCAGGTAAGAGGCATGTTCATACTGGTATCGATCTGACTTGTAAAAGAGGAGAAGAGATCCTGGCACCGGCTGACGGTGTGGTGGAAACCGTTCGCCCGAGCAATCGTGGTTATGGTAACTATGTCACCATTCGTCACTCATTTGGCTTTATGAGCTCCTTTGCTCATCTACAACGCTTCAAAGTGAAAAGCGGTCAGTTTGTTAGTAAAGGCGACATCATTGCTCAATGCGGTAACTCTGGCAACTCCACAGGGCCACACTTGCACTATGAAGTACGCTTCCTCGGACGAGCACTCAACCCTCAATACTTAATGGAGTGGACGCCAGAAAACTTCAATGACGTCTTTGAAAAAGAGAAAAAAGTGAAATGGGGACCTTTGGTTCAATTGATTGATAACGTTGTACGTCTACAAGTCAATTTAACCAATTCACCCTATCGCGATACCAGTATCAACACAGTATCAAGTGAAGATACGAGTAATACTGCGACGAACTGATTTGTCCATCAACACGAAAAAGAGCAGCTTACGCTGCTCTTTTTGTTTCGGACTCTGCACGGCTAAATGACCCGTGATTAGCCGCGATGAATATTATCATTCGCCTGTTTGAGTAAGTTTTGGCTCTCATTCATAAATTGTTGAGAATAAGTACCAAACCAATCACTCACCTGCTTAAAGCTTTCGATGAATCGCGCTTTGTCTCTGCTATCCAGAATCGCTACCGCATCACCTAAACGCTGATGGAATCGCTTGATCATATCGATATTCTCTTGAGAAGAGAAAATGATATCACCGTACAAGTTCGGATCCTGACCAAACAGTCGTCCCACCATCGCCAATTCAAGGCGGTAGATTGGCGAGCTTAACTTCAACAACTGATCGATGTTCGGGTTCTCTTTGCTTAGGTGCATACCGTAAGCAAACGACGTGAAGTGGCGCAACGCCTGAATCAACGTCATGCCATGATCGTGCTCTTGTGCATCGATTTGGCACAAGCTTGCGCCCCAAATTCCAAACTGTTGCAATAGCCATTGGTAATGCTCGTGACCACGACCATCACAGTACACAATAACCTGCTTGGCAAGGCTCGGAACATCTGGGCCAAACATTGGGTGTAAACCAACTACAGGACCTTGGTGCACATTCAACATTGCTTGCAGAGGCTTCGACTTGATAGAAGTCAGGTCACACAGAATGCAGTCTTGCGGCAAGTTCCCCAGTTTTTCGATCACCCCTTCCGTTAGATGAATCGGCACCGTGACCACGACTAAACCCGCGTTGTCTAGAATCTCATCCGCATGATCCCAGTCTTTACTGCCGAGAACTTTGACCTGGTAGCCCGACAATTTGAACATACGCCCAAACAGGCCACCCAATTGACCATTACCACCAATAATAACAACTGAGCGTAAATCAGGGTTCAAACACTTAAAACCGGAATCTTTCTCGCTGGCATAAGACTCACGCATTGTTCGACGCAGAATATCTTCAATAAGCTGTGGAGGAATTCCCATTTTTTCAGCTTCAGCGCGACGAGAAGCTAACATCGCCGCTTCGCGGTCTGGAGCATAAATTGGCAAACCATGTTCGCTTTTTACTTCCCCAACTTTCTCTACGAGCGCTAAACGCTGAGCCAATAGCTCCAACATTTGCTTGTCGACTGCATCAATCTGATCGCGTAATGCGTTAAGTTCAACTGCCATTGATGTTCCTTAAATCCTGTATTAATTAGCCTTTAGACGATTTTCTAAGAAAGGCACTAGCTCTTCATGTGCATGACGTAATAGTGCCTCAGTTGAATCCCAATTGATACATGCGTCAGTGATAGATACACCGTATTTCATCTCTTCAAGAGCTAAGTCAGAAGATTGATTTCCTTCATTGATATGGCTTTCAATCATAAGACCGATAATAGATTTATTGCCTTCACGGATTTGATGAATCACATCCTCCGCGACTAATGGCTGGCGACGGTAATCTTTACGTGAGTTGGCGTGACTGCAATCCACCATTAATGAAGCATCAAGACCAGATTTCGCCATCTCTTGCTCACACTCAGTGACTGATACCGAATCGTAGTTAGTTTGCTTGCCGCCACGTAAGATCACATGTCCATTAGCATTGCCCTGGGTGGTCAACAGTGCGACTTGTCCCTCACGGTTAATTCCCATAAAACGGTGGCTAGAGGACGCAGCTTGCATCGCGTTAATTGCGGTTGCCAAACTGCCATCGGTGCCATTCTTAAAACCGATTGGCATAGACAGGCCGCTTGCCATTTCACGGTGAGTTTGTGACTCCGTCGTACGAGCACCGATGGCTGCCCAGCTAAAAGTATCCGCCAAGTATTGTGGGCTAATTGGGTCTAGAGCCTCAGTCGCGAGCGGGATTTCCATCTCTGCCAACTCCACCAGAAGTTCGCGTCCAACATGCAGACCGTGTTCAATATCGAAACTGCCGTCTAGGTGTGGATCATTGATCAAGCCTTTCCAGCCGACCGTGGTGCGCGGCTTCTCAAAGTAAACACGCATAACAATATACAGTTGGTCACTTAGTTGTTCAGAGAGTGCTTTAAGTCGCTTTGCGTAATCCTTCGCCGCTTCTACGTCGTGGATAGAACATGGACCGCATACAACAAGCAGGCGGTGATCCTTCTTGTGAATAATATTAGCGATAGTTTGACGAGACTCTTGAATAAAGCGACGTGCTTTTTCACTCAAAGGAAGCTTGGTTTTTAGTTCCTCCGGAGTAATAAGAACCTGTTCTTCGATAATATTAATATTGCTCAACTCACTTTTCTGCATAACTCTAACCTGTATATTTATTTTTACACCCAACCAAACCCTTGGTGAGACAACTAAGCTTTAACGACAAGATAACAGGCTAAAAAAGAAAAACAAGCGTACATAATAAAAAACATTTAGTGTAAATTAAAGTTTACAGTTAAATAAAAAGCCAAAGCATAATTAACTTTGGCTTCTCATCGCTGTTTTGAATCTTTTACAAGAGGTTTAGCTAGTCAAGCGTTTCATCGCTTCACTCGCCGCTTTCCACTCTTGAGATAGCTTAAGTTCGCTTGGAGAAAATGACTGTTTTTTCAGTAATGCATCCGCGAGTGGCACGGTTGAAACCGGTAAGTTGTCTAATACCTCAACGTGCGCTTCTCGTTTATTACACATTAACAACATATCGCAACCAGCTCTCAATGCTTGAGCACCTCGCTCGGCTGGGCTGCCCATAATCGCAGCGCCTTCCATGGTCAAGTCATCCGAAAAAACCAAACCTTTAAAACCCAATTGCTGACGCAGGACCTGTTTTAACCAGTATTCAGAACCGCTGGCTGGTTGAGCATCATAATGTGGGAAAATCACGTGAGCAGGCATCATGGCATCTAAAATACCGGCATCAATTTGCGCTTTGAAGATCGCCATATCTTGTTCAAAAATATCACTGCGCTCGTCGTATGGTGTTTCTAGATGTGAGTCTGCAATCACGCCACCATGTCCAGGGAAGTGTTTGCCTGTCGTTGCCATGCCAACACTCTTCATTCCTTGCATATAAGCAGTGCTATAGCGAAGAATGGTATCGGCATCTTCACCGAATGCGCGGTTACCGATCGCTTTACATTGATGGCCTTGGTCAAGTACCGGGGCAAAGCTTAAATCAATATCATGGGCAATCAGCTCTGCTGCCATTAACCAACCGCCCATACGAGCAAGCTCTTCACCATTTTGATGTTTAGCGTACTCATCAGCAGCAGGAATTAATGAGAAACCTTCACGAAAGCGCTGCACTCGTCCGCCTTCTTGATCCACACCGATCAAAAACGGGCGCTTAGCCGCCTTTCGGATGGATTGAGTAAGTGCTTGAAGCTGTTCGCTATCATGATAGTTGCGAGCAAATAGAATTAAGCCACCAACCGTAGGATGCTCCAAGATTTCTTTGTCTTCAGCGGTCAGTTCATACCCCGCAACGTCAACCCATAACGGTCCCATGTTTTCTCCTCAAAATCGGCTGAATATCTCGTATTCGATGAGGTTATTCGCTTCAGATTTGCTTTACAATAAGTGAATGAAGAATTGACGAGATCGGCTATGAAATTTAACGAACTGTACATTGGTGTGATGTCTGGAACGAGTATGGATGGTGTTGATACCGCTCTAGTTGAAATAAGCGATGAGCACGTTCGCCTGATTGCGCACGACGACTACCCAATGCCCGCAGCACTAAAAGACATGCTGTTATCTGTTTGTACCGGTCAAGCAACAAATTTAAAAACCATAGGTGAACTTGACCACCAGCTCGGCCACCTATTTGCAGATGCTGTGTTACAGCTACTCAATAAGTCTGGTTACGTCGCAGAGCAAATTCATGCGATTGG
>NZ_JAWOVM010000104.1:0-12397 GCF_033339895.1 Vibrio sp. 1751 | reverse complement strand
TCAATTGCACTGGCGCTCATTGTCTCCCTCGGGTTGTTCTGGGGGATGGACAAGCTAGTAAACAAAGAGCGCCACGAGTTAGTGTCGAATGATGACCTGCGTATGGTCGAGTTTATTCGCATTAAACCAGACGAAAAAATACAGGAGAAAAAACGCGAACTTCCAAAGCCACCACCGCCTAAGCGTCCGCCGCCGCCGCCAGAAATGAAAGTAACGGCAACGATCAAACCGGTGATGGATCAAATCCCAATGGACATGCCAAAACTTGATCTTCCAGTTAACGTAACCGGTGGTTCAGTACTTGGACACTACACCCAAGGTGGTGGTGCTAAGTTGGCAGGTAGCGGAGGCCCAGTTCCTCTTGCAACTTTCCAGCCTCAAATGCCTCGTAAAGCAGCGAGATCGGGATTAGAAAAAGGTATCGTACTCGTAGAGTTTACGGTTAACGAACGTGGTGGCGTACAAGACGTCAAAGTCTTAAAAGAATCTCCACGTAAGTTGGGCTTGGGTAAAGCGGCGAAGAAAACTGTATCAAAGTGGACTTTCAAACCAAAAATGGTTGATGGCCAAGCGGTTAGCTCTCGTCTTTCTCAGGAAATCGAGTTCTCTACGAACTAAGGAGTCGCAATATGAAAGCATATACTAAGTTGTTGGCTTCTCTGGTGTTTATCTCAGGCGCGTATGGCGCGCCTGCTTTTGCCAATACTCCTGAGTTGTCTGACAGAACATTCCGAACCGTGAACAAAGTTCAGGAACTGATTGCAACTGAAAAATACTCGGATGCTATCTCTAAGCTGAACTCTGCCTTGGGAAGTACCAAGAAAAAGAAATACGACCGCGCTGTGTTACTGCAACAGATGGGCTTTCTGTATTCTTTAAAGGACGACTACCCAAAAGCAGCGAAATACTTTGCTGAAGCACTCAAGTTAGATGCTTTACCAGTACCCGTAGCTCAACAGGTTCGTTACAGCCTTGCACAGCTTTATCTAGCAGAAGGCAAATTTAAGCAATCCGTTAATACAATGAACGAGTGGTTCAAGATTGCTGAAACAACAGAGGAAAAACCTCAAGCACATGCTTACATCACATTAGCAAGTGCTTACATTCAACTAGAAGATTACCGCAACGCAATTCCGCCAACCAAAAAGGCAATTGCAATGACGAAGAATCCTAGTGAATCTTGGTATCAACTGTTGATGTCTGCTCACTATGAATTAAAGCAATTCAAAAGTGTCGCTAGCGTGCTAAAAATTTTAACGACTAAGTATCCGCAAAATAAGCGTTACTGGACCCAGTTGTCTGGCATCTACATGGAATTAAAGCAAGAGCGCAATGCCCTTTCAACTTTAGAGATGGCCTATAAAATGGGACTTCTTGATGGTGAAAAAGAATACTTACGCCTAGTTAATTTCCAAGCTTATCAAGGGGTGCCTTTTAGAGCAGCGAAAACACTTCAACACTTGATCGATGAAGGGCATGTAGAACGAAATGCTACAAATCTGGAAAAGTTAGGTTCGTTTTGGCAGCAAGCACAGGAGTTAGGTCACGCTATTGATGTTTACCAGCAGGCTTATAATCTTGCTCCTGCAGCAAAAACTCAAATAAAAATTGCTCGTTTAATGATTTTAGATAAGCAATATACAGAAGCGACGAAGTTTGCTCAAAACAGTGCTCCAGACGCAAAGCACGATCAAAAGGCGGAGCTGTCTTACATTCGTGGAATGGCATATTTTGAATTAAATCAGCCAACCAACGCTCTTAAGGCAATGAAGAGTGCTGCTCAATCTCCTGATATGAAGGCGGTCGCAAGGCCTTGGATAAATTTCCTAGAATCCCAAGGATAATTTGAAGATTAAGTGTGAGTCAGTCGCACGCCTGGGGAAGTGAAAGCTTCCCCTTTTTTCCGTTTTATCTTTATTAACCCCTATTTTTAACCAGAGTCACTCACGCAAGCCAAATCGGGACTCTAAACCTAAAATCAGCACACTAAACGGTTGTAGAAATGGTTTTAATAACAGAGTGCGCGGATGGTAAGTCCTGTACCACGCTCCTTCTTCGCTGTTTAGGAACACTCTGGCGTAAGTAACTATTTCATCTGGGACGATCACAGACAGAAAGATCAACTGGTAACAAAATAGAGATCATGATACTCTTCGCCTCCATTTTTCTGGCGGGATTATCACCAATATCCACCCCTTTAGTGGTTGATTTCTCAATGCCAGTGCTATCGTTATAAGAATGTCGAACTTTCCTTCGGCACTCAATCAATCCAATCAAAAGTGGAACAGTACAATGGGCAAAGGTACTCTCTATATCGTATCTGCACCTAGCGGCGCAGGTAAATCTAGCTTGATCTCAGCGATGTTGGAACGCAACCCAACCTACGCAATGAAAGTGTCTGTGTCTCACACCACGCGCAACATGCGACCTGGTGAAGAAAATGGTGTCCACTACCATTTTGTAGCGAAAGATGAGTTTGAAGCCCTGATCGCTAAAGGTGACTTCCTAGAATACGCAGAAGTGTTTGGTAATTATTACGGCACATCTCGTGTATGGATTGAAGAAACACTAAATAAAGGTATCGACGTTTTTCTAGATATCGACTGGCAAGGCGCACGCCAAATCCGTGAACAAATGCCAGAAGCCAAAAGCATCTTCATCCTGCCACCATCAAACGGTGAGTTAGAGCGTCGCTTGAACACTCGTGGTCAAGATAGCGATGAAGTGATCGCAAAGCGTATGGCTGAAGCCAAGTCGGAAATCTCTCATTACAACGAGTACGACTACGTGATCGTAAACGACGATTTTGATACCGCTTTGATGGATTTTAAAGCTATCTTGCGTGCTGAAAGATTGAAGGAAGAAAAGCAAGCTGCTAAATATAAAGGTATGCTTGACGCGTTGTTAGCAGAGTAACTTCAAAAAAGTCACGCTGTAAAACATAAAGAATTTCCCGTTTTTTGCCCAGTGCGAAAAACACAATAAACTACCTGAGAAAGTCCACAAACGGTGGCTTGTCTAATTGCTAGTAAATAAAGTAGTTAGGTTGTATACTTTCTCGTCATTCTAAAATTTTAGTTAACTATTTGGAGTCCTCATGGCACGCGTAACTGTTCAAGACGCTGTTGAAAAAGTTGGCAACCGTTTCGACCTAGTACTGATTGCGGCTCGCCGCGCTCGTCAAATGCAAACTGGCGGTAAAGATGCACTAGTGCCAGAAGAGAACGATAAGCCAACGGTTATCGCTCTACGCGAAATCGAAGAAGGTTTAATTACTAAAGAAGTTCTAGACGCTCGTGAACGTCAAGAACAGCAAGAGCAAGAAGCGGCAGAGCTAGCGGCAGTAAGCAGCATCGCTCACAACCGTTAATTCTGACTTTAGAATTCAACAACCTCCCGGGCCTATAATTTGTATCTATTCGATAGCCTCAAAGACGTTGCCCAAGAATACCTAACAGAGCCTCAGATTGAGGCTCTGCGTCAATCTTATGTGGTAGCGAGAGATGCCCATGAAGGGCAAACCCGCTCTAGCGGTGAACCATACATCATCCACCCTGTCGCAGTGGCTCGTATCTTGGCCGAAATGCGCCTTGATATCGAAACCCTCCAAGCTGCTTTGCTACATGACGTCATTGAAGACTGTGATGTAACTAAAGAAGATCTCGAAGAGAAATTCGGCAACACTGTCGCAGAATTGGTTGATGGTGTATCTAAACTGGACAAACTCAAATTCCGCGATAGGAAAGAGGCTCAGGCTGAGAACTTTCGTAAGATGGTTCTGGCCATGGTGCAAGATATCCGCGTCATTCTGATCAAACTGGCTGACCGCACGCACAACATGCGTACGCTTGGCGCGCTTCGACCAGATAAAAAGCGTCGTATTGCTCGTGAAACGTTAGAAATTTACGCGCCCCTCGCTCATCGTCTTGGTATTCACAATATCAAAACCGAACTCGAAGAGTTGGGCTTTGAGGCGCTATATCCCAACCGCTACCGCGTACTGAAAGAAGTGGTTAAAGCCGCACGTGGTAATCGTAAAGAGATGATCCAACGCATTCACAGCGAAATAGAAGGCCGTCTGCAAGATTTTGGCTTGAATGCTCGCGTCGTTGGTCGTGAGAAAAACCTGTTCTCTATCTACAACAAGATGAAAACCAAAGAACAGCGCTTTCACACCATCATGGATATCTATGCGTTCCGAGTCGTTGTTGATACCGCTGATACTTGTTATCGCGTTTTAGGCCAAGTACACAGCTTGTATAAGCCACGTCCTGGTCGCATGAAAGATTACATCGCGGTACCAAAGGCGAACGGCTATCAATCGCTACACACTTCCATGGTTGGCCCACACGGCGTACCTGTTGAAGTTCAGATCCGTACTGAAGATATGGATCAAATGGCGGACAAAGGTGTCGCGGCACACTGGTCTTACAAAGACAAAGGCGACAAGTCTGGTACCACTGCGCAAGTGAAAGCTCAGCGTTGGATGCAAAGCCTGTTAGAGCTACAACAAAGCGCGGGTAACTCATTCGAATTCATTGAAAACGTAAAATCCGATCTTTTCCCAGATGAGATTTACGTCTTCACACCAAAAGGTCGTATCGTTGAACTACCTTTAGGCGCAACGGCTGTCGACTTTGCCTATGCCGTACATACCGATGTAGGCAACTCTTGTGTTGGTGCTCGTGTTGACCGTAACCCTTACCCATTGAGTAAGGCATTGAAAAACGGTCAGACAGTGGAAATTATCAGTGCCCCTGGTGCGCGTCCGAATGCGGCATGGCTGAACTATGTCGTGACTTCTCGTGCCCGCACTAAGATTCGACAAGTACTGAAAACGATGCGTCGTGAAGAGTCGATTACTTTAGGTCGTCGCCTACTTAATCACGCACTTGGCCGTCACTCGATTGATTCAATTTATCCAGAAAATATCCAAGAAGTCTTGAATGATCTTCGCCTAGAAAGCATCGATGATTTATTGGCTGCTATTGGATTGGGTGAGTTGATGAGCATTGTGATCGCACGTCGTCTCCTTGGTGACACCGAAGAGCTCACGACAACAAGTTCAATCCCAACGGACTCGAAGAAGAAGCTTCCGATTCGTGGCGCAGAAGGCTTATTGCTGACGTTTGCAAATTGTTGTCATCCTATCCCAGATGATCACATTATTGCTCACGTATCGCCTGGTCGTGGTTTGGTTGTTCACCGAGAAACATGTCCGAACGTTCGTGGTTATCAGAAAGAGCCAGACCGTTATATGGCTGTCGCTTGGTCTGAAGACTACGATAAAGAGTTCATTGCTGAACTTAAAGTCGACATGCTTAACAACCAAGGTGCTCTTGCAGAACTGACCAACGTGATCTCGAAAACAGGATCAAACATTCATGGCCTTTCAACGGAAGAACGTGATGGTCGTCTATACACTGTGACTGTGCTGTTGACGACGAAAGATCGTGTCCACCTTGCTGGTATCATGCGTAAGATTAAGGCAATGCCTCAAGCAACCCGAGTCAGACGCAGAAAGAACTAACCTCTATCGCCACCTACTCTGTTAGGTGGCGATTTTTTATACCTCAATAAATATGAACCTAGAACGTTACAACCGTATTCACCAAGTCCTAAAAACTCGCCAAACTGATCTGACACTTTGTCTCGAAGAAGTACATAAGCCAAACAACGTCTCTGCCGTGATCCGCACCGCTGACGCGACAGGCTTACACAAAGTTCACGCAATTTGGCCTGACAAAATGCGTACGCTGAGCCATACCTCAGCTGGCGCGCGTAACTGGGTTGAAGTGGATACTCACGATTCGATTGAAACTGCGATTACCGAACTCAAAGCGCAAGGTATGCAGGTTTTGGTGACCAATCTTTCGGACACCGCCGTCGATTTTCGCGAGATCGACTACACCAAACCAACGGCAATCATTTTAGGCAGCGAAAAGGTTGGCGCTTCAGAGCAAGCCAAACAGCTTGCTGATCAAGACATTATTATCCCGATGGTGGGCATGGTGCAGTCACTAAACGTATCGGTTGCCAGTGCCGTAATTTTGTATGAAGCGCAACGTCAACGTGAAGCCACAGGCATGTACGACCGAGAAGAAAGCGCTCTGCCTAAAGAGACAATCAACCGTATTCTCTTTGAACGTGGTCACCCAGTGCTGGCAAAGGTCGCGAAACGAAAAGGGCTCGTTTACCCACCACTCGATGAAGAAGGTCAAATCATCGCCGATGACGCGTGGTGGCAAGAGATGCAAAGCAAGTAACAGACTTTCGTCATCCTGAACGGCGGCGAAGGAGCGTGGTTCAGGATCTAATTCTCAAATATACAGATGCTGATAGTGTTAACTTCAGCGACATACTTGTTGAAAATAGAATCCTGATGTCGCTAAAGCTCCTCGGAATGATAGGTTATCAGTCAAATCATGACACTAACTAAAGCATGACTATTTTTTCCTGTACAAAAACACAGCTCCATGGTTAACATACTGCTATGTTAACCATTTTCTTGAGCCCTCTATGTCCGCCCAAATGTTATCTGCCGTCCCATTAACCTCCCTTTCTGGAGTTGGCGCGAAAGTCGCAGAAAAACTCGCCAAAGTTGGCTTACATAGCGTTCAAGATTTGCTGTTTCACCTTCCGTTACGCTACGAAGATCGTACTCGTATTTACCCTATTGCCAAACTGCATGCTGGCCTTTGGGCGGCAGTGCAAGGTAAGGTCATGGCAGTCGACACCATCTTCGGTAAGCGCAAAATGCTAACGGTAAAAATCAGCGACGGTAATGGCACTATCACGCTGCGCTTTTTCAACTTTACCGCAGCCATGAAGAACAATTTCACGCAAGGTAAGTTAGTACATGCTTACGGTGAAATTAAGCGCGGTGGCATGGGTTTGGAAATTGTTCATCCTGACTACAAGTTTTACGTCAGCGAGCAAAAGCCCGATGTAGAACAGAGCTTAACTCCTGTTTATCCCACTACAGATGGTTTACGCCAAATCACATTGCGCAACCTTACCGAACAAGCTTTAGCCCTGCTTGATAAAACCGCAGTGCAGGAATTACTTCCATCTGGGTTGTATGACCATCAAATCACGATGTCGCAAGCGCTGCACACCATTCATCGCCCACCACCAACCATTAATTTAGATGAGTTTGACGAAGGCAAACATCCTGCCCAAATCCGCTTGATCATGGAAGAATTGCTCGCACAAAACTTATCGATGCTGGCGGTGCGTAGCAAAGGTCAGAAGGATTCAGCGCTACCTCTCGGTCCTTGTCATAAACTAAAAACGCAGCTTTTAGCCCAACTGCCTTTCTCTCCTACAAACGCTCAAACCCGAGTAGTACAAGAGATTGAAGCCGATCTAGAAAAACCGCACCCAATGATGCGATTAGTGCAAGGCGATGTTGGTTCGGGGAAAACGTTGGTTGCCGCTTTGGCCGCTGTTAGAGCCATTGAGCATGGCCATCAGGTGGCACTCATGGCGCCAACCGAACTATTGGCCGAGCAACACGCTATCAACTTCGCAAACTGGTTTGAAACAATGGGCATTCAAGTCGGTTGGTTAGCGGGCAAACTCAAAGGTAAGGCAAAGGAAGCCGAGCTGGCTCGTATTGCCAGTGGTGAAGCGCAAATGGTAGTGGGTACTCACGCGCTATTCCAAGAGCACGTTGAATTTCATCACCTTGCTTTGGTCATCATTGATGAACAACACCGCTTCGGTGTCCATCAGCGATTAGAATTGCGTGAAAAAGGCGCAAAACAAGGCGCCTACCCACATCAGTTGATCATGACGGCGACGCCTATTCCTCGCACCTTAGCGATGACCGCTTACGCCGATCTGGAAACTTCCGTGATTGACGAGCTACCACCGGGTCGAACGCCGATTCAAACCGTTGCCATTCCAGATACAAAACGTGACGACATCGTCGAGCGTGTCCGAAATGCCTGCTTAAACGAAGGCAAGCAGGCATATTGGGTGTGTACCCTGATTGATGAGTCGGAAGTATTAGAAGCGCAAGCCGCAGCAGATACCGCAGAAGAGCTTCAACGTAAACTGCCGGACGTAAAAATTGGTCTAGTGCACGGACGAATGAAGCCGGCAGAGAAACAAGCGGTGATGCAAGATTTCAAAGACAATAAACTGCATTTGCTGGTCGCAACGACAGTGATTGAAGTTGGTGTGGATGTACCAAACTCTAGCTTGATGATCATAGAAAACCCTGAACGTCTTGGTTTGGCACAATTACACCAGTTAAGAGGTCGCGTGGGCCGAGGTTCCGTTGCTAGCCATTGTGTACTGCTGTACCACTCTCCGCTGTCAAAAACCGCGCAAAAACGTCTCGGAGTACTACGTGAAAGTAACGATGGCTTCGTCATTGCGCAGAAAGACCTAGAAATTCGTGGCCCTGGAGAACTATTGGGTACAAAGCAGACAGGTCTTGCTGATTTCAAAATCGCAGACTTAGTTCGAGATCAACGCCTGATTCCCGAAGTTCAGCGTATTGCGCGTCATATTCATGACAATTACCCGACTAACGCAACAGCGATTATCGATCGCTGGTTGGGTGAGCGGGATATTTACTCCAAAGCGTAATGATTGAAAGCGAGCCAAATGGCTCGTTTTTTAATACGCCAAAAACAAAGCAAACGTTTGCTTTTTGAGTAAATCTCTCTATAATCGCGCACAAATTTTTAAGTGTGTTAGATCACACTCCACCAACCTGAGTTGACTCTGATTAACAGCAATCACAGGTAACGACGTCAACTCCACCCTGCTCTCCCATTCAGCGAGAACTAGGGAAATATTGCGACTAGCGAGACAAACAATGACAACTTCAAACCGATCTTCGGAACTGGTCTATCAACTCAACGATCGACCACCTTTGCCTCAAACCATTTTTGCCGCACTTCAGCACTTATTGGCGATGTTCGTCGCGGTTATCACTCCGTCACTGATCATCTGTCAGTCTTTGGGTGTACCAGCAGACCAAACGAATACCATCATCAGCATGTCTTTGTTTGCGTCAGGCGTGTCTTCGTTTATTCAAATTCGCACCATTGGCCCAATTGGCTCTGGTTTGCTCTCTGTTCAAGGTACCAGCTTTAACTTTTTAGGTCCTATTATTGGTGCAGGCCTATCGCTGAAAGCAGGTGGCGCGGACATCAGCACCATGATGGCTGCCATTTTTGGTACGATTTTAGTCGCATCATTTGCCGAGATCTTACTGTCTCGTGTGCTTGAGCATGCCCGCCGCATCATCACACCTCTCGTCTCTGGCATTGTCGTAACTCTGATTGGCCTGACGCTGATCCAAGTCGGCTTGGTTTCTATGGGTGGAGGCTATGCTGCAATGGGCGACGGTACTTTTGGTAGCTTAGACAAACTTGCTCTGGCTGGTACCGTACTTGGGTTAATTGTGATATTAAACCGCTCGAAAAACCCATACATCCGTGTGGCTTCAATCGTGATTGCGATGCTAGTGGGTTACATCATGGCGTATTTTATGGGGATGGTAGATACTTCTCAGCTAGGCGCAACCGAGATCGTAGCACTGCCCGTACCAATGCAATATGGCTTATCGTTTGACTGGTCTCTGTTCATTCCGCTGGTACTGATTTTCTTTATTACCGCACTAGAGGCCATCGGTGATATTACCGCAACATCTGAAGTGTCTGGTGAGCCAGTAAAAGGCCCAGTGTACATGAAACGCATTAAGGGCGGTGTGTTAGCAGACGGCTTAAACTCTGCAATCGCAGCCGTTTTCAACAGCTTCCCGAACTCAACGTTTAGCCAGAATAACGGCATCATCATGCTAACAGGAGTCGCGAGCCGCTACGTGGGTTACTTTATTTCTGGCATGTTAGTGATTCTTGGCTTGTTTCCTGGCGTCGCTAGCTTTGTTCAGCTGATTCCTGAGCCAGTACTTGGCGGCGCAACGATTGTCATGTTCGGTACGATTGCTGCCGCTGGTGTGCGCATTATCTCTCGTGTTGAGCTCGATCGCCGCGCAATTCTGATCATGGCCTTATCCTTCTCAATGGGACTTGGTATCGCACAAAAACCAGAGATCCTGCAATTTATGCCAGAATTTATTAAGAGTATTTTCTCAACTGGTGTTGCAGCAGGTGGCATCACAGCGATCATTTTAAATCTACTTCTGCCAGAGAAACTGGAAGACGAAGATGAACTTCCTCAGGAAGTGAAAGAGTCTTAAGATTATTGAGAATAAGAAAAGCCCAACCTATTTAGGTTGGGCTTTTTGTTTTAAAGGGTGCGGGCCATCGACTTACTTGGTAGGAAAGCTGATTTGAGCGATTAAACCGCCTTCACTGCGATTACGCATCACCACAGAACCTGAATGCTGGCTGATTATACGCTTCACAATCGCCAACCCGAGCCCAGTGCCTTCACTACCGCGAGCGGTGTCACCACGCGTAAAGGGTTCAAATAACCTCGCGATTTGAGAATGCTCGATACCCGGTCCGTTGTCCTCTACTGAAATCCACACTAGCTGCTTATCTGCTGTCACACCAGTGCTGATTTTGACCCAGCCATTGCCATAACGTAGCGCATTCACAACTAAGTTACTGATCGCCCGCTTAATCGCAATCGCGCTTCCTTTGGCTGGCGGCAAGTTAAGATTAAGATCTGTTTCAATTTCAACCTCATAACCACCTTCAGAACTGGCGACGTCACTGGCAATCGTACTGATATCAACCGCTTCAAACGATTCTTGGTTCACCGGTTTGAGGTAATCCATAAACTGACTGATGATCTCATTACATTCTTCCGTATCGCTAATGATCCCCTCCGCAAGATAGCTGTCCTCAGGAGACATCATTTCTGTCGCTAGGCGAATACGCGTCAGAGGCGTTCGTAAGTCATGGCTAATCCCCGCCATTAATAAGGCTCGGTCTTCTTCTAGCTCTTGAATACCTTTCGACATTTGATTAAAGGCTCGAGTTACAGAGCGAATCTCCGATGCGCCTTTCTCTGCTAAGGGGGGCGGGATCTCACCTCGACCGACGTCTTTCGCGGCTCTCTCTAAAGCCAAAAGTGGACGGTTTTGCAAACGAATAAACAACCAACCACCAGCAATGATCAGCAGCGCCATAATCAAACTGTTACGAAACAGCGGTGCAAAATCTTCTTCTTGCAGCTCAGATAACGGAATACGAATGATGGAGTTCGGCAACTTTTCGATGTGCATCCACAAAATGTAACTTTCATCGCCAAGCAATAAGCGTACTTCTGTAGGCGAACCCAGCTCTTGGCTCATTTCTTCAGACATCAAATCAATCGACATTGCGTGATGAAATTCAATCGCCTTATCGCTGTCAAGGCTGTGAACCGTCACCCCTAATCTTTCTAATAATTGACGCCTTAACGGTGCATCAGACTTTAAAGGTCCTTCATCATCAAGCACCAAATTGAGCTCATGGGCGAGAATTTTATTGAACTGCTGCAAACTCGGCATCAACGCGTAGTTAAAAACGGCGTAGTAAGAGAAAACTTGGCTCGCGAGAAGCAAAGAGATGAACAGCAGAATAGATTGTGTCAGTGAACTTCGGATGCGCATGGAACGTTCCTAGTGGTCCTAATCGCGAAATTTCAGCCTTCAAAGGGAAGGTAATGAAGGCTGAAGTTGCTATAGCCAAGTGCTGGCTATGGAGTGAAGAGGTTACACCTCTTTGCCGTCTGGGACGAAAACATAACCTAGGCCCCATACGGTTTGAATGTAGCGCGGCTTGCTCGGATCGTCTTCTAACATGCGACGTAAACGTGAGATTTGTACGTCAATAGAACGTTCCATTGCAGAATATTCACGGCCACGCGCCATGTTCATCAATTTGTCTCGTGACATTGGCTCACGTGCATTCATCACGAGCGCCTTTAGAACAGCAAACTCTCCAGAGGTGAGTGGCATTGCCTCGTCACCGCGGAACATCTCGCGAGTGCCTAGATTGAGTCGGAACTCCCCGAACTCCACCACTTTTTCTTCCGTGCTTGGTGCACCCGGCAACTCTACAGTTTGGCGGCGTAATACGGCCTTGATGCGAGCCAACAATTCGCGTGGGTTAAACGGTTTTGGCAAATAATCATCCGCCCCTACCTCAAGACCTACGATGCGGTCCACTTCATCACCTTTCGCGGTGAGCATTAAGATTGGCAACATATTGTTCGCGTGGCGTAGACGACGACAAATTGACAAACCGTCTTCACCTGGCAACATTAGGTCCAGCACCATTAAGTGAAAGTTTTCGCGCGTTAGTAGGCGATCCATCTGTTCGCCATTGGCGACACTTCGTACCTGAAAACCTTGCTCAGAAAGGTAACGCTCCAATAGAGCACGTAAACGAGCATCGTCATCAACCACTAAAATTTTATG
>NZ_JAWOVM010000103.1:0-12420 GCF_033339895.1 Vibrio sp. 1751 | reverse complement strand
GGGGCTCTGGTTTAGCGTAAACATAACCTTGAATAAGGTAAATCGCATGCTGAGCCAGATATTCGACTTGAGCCTGGCTCTCTACACCTTCTGCAATCATCTCACATTCCGCTTTGTTCGCTGCAGACACAATTGAGTCCAGCACTTTCAACTTTTGATCGTCAGATCCTATTGGATCAATGAACATCTTATCCACTTTTACACACCGGATGCCCAAATCTTGTAGGTAAGAAAAGCCACCATATCCGGTACCAAAATCGTCAATTTTGAACTTGTAGCCTTTATTCGTTAAATACAAAATCTCTTTTTTCGCGGCCTCAGTGTCTTTTACTGGTATTCTCTCGGTCAACTCAAAATGAATTCTATTCGAGATTGGCCAATTTAACTCCGACAGCAACTTCGTTAATACGCCTGACTCTAAATGGGAGGAAACAATATTGATGCTGACCCACGTATGCTCGGGCAAGTCACTTAAGTCTTGTATGATTTTACGAATAAGCTGATTGGTCATCGGGATAATCAGGCCACTTTCTTCTGCAGCACCAATAAACATATTTGGTGGCACCATTCCATCACGTCGCGACCATCGAATCAGAGCTTCATATCCTACTGTCTTACCATCGCGACTATCGACAATCGCCTGGTAGTAAGGAATAAATTCTGTATTACTAATCCCATTTTCAATTAGACCTGTAATGGATTTTCTCAAGCTTTTACCAGATATGTATGCAAAGGCAGTCACAAGACCAGCAAGCACACTTACAAGACCGCCCCACAAAAGTACTCTTTCCTGAGCATAATTTTTAAGTTTTTCACCGCTGTATATCTTGATGAGCATGTTGGCTTGAGACTCTCCTGAAAAGAAAAACTCTTTTGACAGTGCGTTTTCTTCTCCTGCAATATTCGCTTTGCCACGGCTTATCGTTAAATCACCAAATATTGGTTCATCATACTTAAACTCTACAAATAGGCAGTCTTTGCAAGGCGTTTTTATTACCTCGTTAACCCAACTGTTATCAAGTACCCAGAAGACTTCAACGTGTTCATTATCATAAATGACCATCCACTCTATTTGGTCATTCTGTTGCGGCAAAATAAGTGATGCGAAAAAGTTTTCATCCATCTGAAATCGTTCACTACTAGATGGGCGAGACACTTCACTACCAACCGTGGAACACGTTTTTCCGCCTTCTGTGGTCATCGCAATAAAACGAATGTAACGGTTATAAAAACGTGGGTCACGTAAAGTTCTTACATCACTATCACTACAAGTAAAATCTAACTGAGCAATCTGCTTCACTATTGCTCCGTCCAAATAGGCAGACCTTTGATTTAAATAATCTACGTAAGCATCTATTTTCGACGCTTTTACCGAGTTGACGTAAAAGTTGGTTATCGAATGAAAGGCCACTACAAATATGGCGATGGGAACTAAGCCGAGTAAAATGGCATACCTTGTATTCTTTGTTATCAAAGTTCGTCCTGCTAATCTGTCAAGCAACCTAAGTGGGATATGAATACTATCTCATTTTTATAGTCCAAAAAGTGAGGAATGACGCTCAATAAAATTATAGACTCAAGTGGCTTTCAGATGTCGGGATTTAGAATGTGAGCACCAAACCACATTCGAGGAGAACAAAGTAGCGACTAAGTGGAAAGTAAGAACGAGCCCAATTGTTAAGTCATCCGTAATAAAAGTGACGACTTGGAGCTTGAGCAATACTTTTTAGATAGGCAGCAGATACGCTAAAAAACAAAAAGGAAACGATTGATACCAACCGCTTCCTTGATTTGTTATTGCTATTTAAAAGCGCGTGAATTACGCCACTTCAAGAATCACTTTTTCCAACTTATCTAAACCTTCACTAAGCACTTCAGGCTCAATGGTTAGCGGCGGCAACAAGCGAATCACGTTCGCTTTTACCCCACAAGAAAGCAAAATCAGACCATTTTCTTGCGCTTTAGAAATCACCGCTTTGGTCATCTCTCGTAGCGGCTCACCCGTTTCAGGATCAGTAAATTCAATCGCCATCATCGCACCTGTAGTGCGGATTTCACCGATAGCAGGTACTGACTGTTGCAGCTTAGTCATTCGTGCATTGACCACTTCACCAATGCCCATCGCTTTAGTGCACAAGTTTTCTTCTTCGATGATTTTCAGCACTTCAAGACCAGCAACACAACCAAGTGGCGAGCCCGCATAAGTGCCACCTAAACCACCGGGTAGTGCAGAGTCCATCACATCCGCTTTCCCAACTACCGCTGAGATTGGGAAACCACCAGCAATGCCTTTCGCCATTGTCATTAGGTCTGGTTCAATGCCTAGGTACTCTGTTGCAAACATTTTACCGGTACGAGCAAAACCCGTTTGGATTTCATCGGCAATCAGCATGATACCGTGCTTGTCACACAGCTGACGCAAGCCTTGTGCAAACGCTTCAGGTGCTTTGTAGAAGCCGCCCTCACCTTGTACTGGCTCGAAGATGATCGCCGCAACACGCGATGGTTCAATATCACAAGCAAATAGATCGTCGATCGCTTGTAAGCTTTGCTCAACGCTGATGCCGTGAAACGCATTTGGGTAAGGCGCGTGGTAGATTTCGTTCGGGAAAGGACCAAAGCCCGCTTTGTACGGCGCAACTTTACCAGTTAACCCCATCGTCATGTTTGTGCGACCGTGAAAGCCTCCTTTAAACGCTATCACGCCGCTACGGCCTGTATGAGCGCGTGCCACTTTTACGGCATTTTCGACCGCCTCGGCGCCAGTGGTTAGAAAGATCGCTTTCTTCTTAGTCTCACCTGGTACAAGTTCTGTCAGCTTTTCAGCCAGCTCTACGAATGACGCGTATGGCGTAACCATCGCACACGTGTGTGAGAAATTGTCCAGCTGAGCTTTTACCGCTTCGCTAATGCGCTTGTGAGAATGCCCGGTGTTAGTTACCGCGATACCCGCTGCAAAGTCGATGTATTTGTTGCCTTCGATATCCCATACGTAAGCGTTTTCTGCTTTCTCTACGTAAAGTGGGTACAGTGCGCCCATGCCTTGAGCGATAACTTGGCTTCTTCTTTCGTGCAGTTGTTGGTTTGTCATTGTTTTGTCCTTAATTAGTTGCCGCCAAAGCAGAGATATTTCACGTCCATATATTCATCGATACCTTGTTTTGCTCCTTCGCGTCCGATGCCAGACTGCTTAACACCGCCGAAAGGAGCGACTTCAGTAGAAATCATGCCTTCGTTAATGCCAACCATGCCGTATTCGAGCGCTTCTGCGATTTTCCAAACACGGTGGATGTTTTGGCTGTAGAAGTACGACGCAAGACCGTAAATGGTGTCGTTCGCCATTTCGATCAGCTGTGCGTCACTGTCAAAACGAATCACTGGCGCGACAGGGCCAAAGATTTCCTCGGAGACAATCTTCATGTCGTGAGTAACGTCTTTGAGAACCACTGGCTGCATAAATAGACCATCGAGCTTTTTAAGTTCTGAAACCGGCTTCGCGCCTTGCTCGATAGCACCATCAATAAGCGTCTGAATGCCTTGCTTCGCTGACTCGCTGATAACTGGACCAATGTTGACCCCCTCTTCCAATCCGTTACCAACTTTGAGCTGCTGAACCGCAGCGTCAAACTTAGCAACGAATTCGTCATACACTTTGCTGTGTACATAGAAACGGTTCGCACAAACACACGTTTGACCTGCGTTACGGAATTTCGACGCCATCGCGCCTGCCACAGCTGCATCAATATCCGCATCATCGAATACGATAAATGGCGCGTTGCCACCGAGCTCCATTGAGGTACGTTTGATGTCAGCCGCGCTTTGCTGCATCAGCACGCTACCGACTTGAGTAGAGCCAGTGAAAGACAACTTACGAATCAACGGGTGTGAAGTGAAGATAGCACCGACCTGACGGGAGTTTTCCCCCAATACCACTTGCAGCACATCGCGTGGGATACCCGCTTGATAGGCAAGCTCTGCAACCGCAAACGCAGACAGCGGCGTAGATTCAGATGGTTTTACCACAAAGCTACAGCCTGCTGCTAAAGCTGGCCCTGCTTTGCGCGTGATCATCGCAATTGGGAAGTTCCAAGGTGTAATCGCACAGGCGACACCAATTGGCTGTTTGATGGTCACCAAACGCTTGTCCGCACTTGGCGCAGGAATCGTCTCACCGTAGGTACGCTTCGCTTCTTCAGCAAACCATTCGATAAAGCTCGCGCCGTAAAGCACTTCACCTTGAGCTTCCGCTAGCGGCTTACCTTGCTCTAACGTCATCAAACGGCCAAGGTCGGCTTTGTTTTCTAACAGGAGTTGGAACCAACGATTGAGCATGCCAGCACGCATTTTTGCTGGCAGTGCCGCCCACTCTTTCTGCGCCACACTGGCACGTTCAATGCCATTTAAAATGTCGTTTTCGGTTGAAACTGGTGCGTACCCGAGGAGTTCTCCGGTCGCCGGATTAGTCACTGCAATGCCCTGTTGTGGATTCGCTACCATAAACGAAACAAGGCTTTGGTTTTGTATCTGTTGCATGGTCATTCCTTTTGACAACTCATCATCGCCGCTAAGCCAGCGGCGAGTTTATGTTTAAGCAGGGATCTGCTGCGTAATACAGTGAATGTTCCCTCCGCCGAGTAGAACCTCTCTCGACGGTATCGCGATGATTTGGTATTCCGGCATCGCGTTTTGCAAAATATCGATCGCCATAGCGTCGGTCTCTTCGTCCAGCATCGGCAAGAACACATGCTCGTTGACGATAAGAAAGTTCGCATAAGAGGCACTTAGGCGTTCGCCAGCTTGTCGACTCATTCCCGAACTGGCGTCAATGCCATTGGCTTCGCGCTCGCTGTAATGCAACGGACCCGGTAATGGCAAACGGACAATTTCAATATTGCGCCCTTTCGCATCGTGCTGAGATTTCAGTACTTGTTCCGCTTGACGAGATAACGCGTATTGCGGATCACTTGGGTCATCGGTCCAACTCAGTACCACCTTACCCGGAGCGATAACGTGCATCAGGTTGTCAACATGGCCGTCTGTTTCGTCATTGAATAAACCATTTGGCAACCAAATGACTTTTTCGATACCGAGATACGCCTTTAACTGCTCTTCAATTTGCGCTTTGCTCAACTGTGGATTTCGCCCCGGACTAAGTAAGCACTCTTCTGTGGTGTAAAGGGTGCCTTCACCATCGGTGTGAATCGCCCCACCTTCAAGTACAAACGGTGCGCGGTAATGATCAATACCGATGATGTCGCACACCGAACCAGCCACAAGATCGTCTTGTTGCCAGTTATCGTAAAGCCCGTTGTATTCGCCGCCCCACGCGTTAAATTGCCAACTAATCCCACGGCGCTCGCCCGCCTGATTCACGAGCACGGTCGGTCCAATATCGCGCATCCACGCATCGTTAAATGGGATTTCCACCAAACGTACGTCTGAATGGAGCATTTGACGCGCTCGGTCAAAGTTGTGCGAGCATACCGCCACGCACACCTTGGTCACTTCCGCGATTAAGTTCGCGATTCTGGCGAAGGTTTCTTGCGCGGGTAATGCGTCATCACGCCAATTGTCTTTCCTTTCTGGCCACGCTAGCCAAACTTCACTAACCGGCTGAAACTCAGCCGGAAAATAGAAGCCATCCTGCGCTGGTGTTGTCGATAACTTCATTTTAACGCCTCTTTAAACGGCTAGTTTGCCAACGCTGGTGTAAAGGTCTGGACGACGGTCGCGGAACAAGCCCCACGCATGACGCGCTTTCGCTATCGCAGCGAGATCGATTTCTGCGTAAATGATGGTTTCACCTTCACGTGGTGCTTCGGCAATTTTTGCACCAGTGTGGTCAGTGATAAAAGAAGAGCCGTAGAACGTGGTCTCGATACCGTCATCGACCTCAGTACCTACTCGGTTTGACGCGATGACTGGAACGAGGTTTGCTGCCGAGTGACCTTGCATTGTACGTTGCCAGTGGTCACGTGAATCCAGTGTCGGATCTTGAGGCTCAGAACCGATTGCAGTTGGGTAGAAAATCGCTTCAGCCCCGTGTAGAGCCAAACTGCGTGCAAGCTCTGGAAACCATTGGTCCCAGCAAATGCCAGCACCGAACTTACCGAACTTGGTTTGCCACACTTTGAAACCGGTATCGCCAGGGCTAAAGTAGTACTTCTCGCTGTAGCCCGGGCCGTCAGGAATGTGTGACTTGCGGTAGTTATCTAGTACCGTGCCATCGGCATCTATCATTACTAGCGAGTTAAAAAACGTGTTGCCCGCTTTTTCAAAGTAGCTAACAGGAATAACCACGCCGAGTTCTTTCGCCAGAGCGCTCATCTCTTTAATGAGACGGCAATTCTCCGTTTCTTCCGCAAGCTCGAAATACTTTGCTTCTTGTTTTTTGCAGAAGTAAGGCGCAGCGAACAGCTCTTGCGGAAGAATCACGTTCGCACCGTTTTGTGCTGCTTCACGAATCGCCTTTTTTGCTTTGGCTAAGTTATCTTCCAGATCCCAGCTTTTCGTCAGTTGAAGGGCTGCAAATTTCACTACTTTGCTCATTTGATATTCCTTATCTCTTAAATCGCCAGTTTGTCACGTAGGTTATAGTAAGCCGCGCCCATTGCCGTAAACGGAATTTGGAAGTGGCGGCCCCCCGGGAAGGAGTAATGTTTCAGTGCAGCAAACGCGTCAAAGCGTTCTGCGTGTCCGGTCAATGCTTCTGCCAGCAACTTACCTGCTAGGTGAGTACACGTTACACCGTGACCGCTGTAGCCTTGTAGGTAGTAAATGTTGTCTGCAAACGAGCCAAATTGCGGCATGCGTGAGTAAGTCAGCAAGAAGTTACCTGTCCAGGTGTAATCAATCTTGATGCCTTTCAATTGTGGGAAGACTTTTTCCATCTTCGGACGGATCAGTGCTTCGATGTTTTCTGGGTCACGTGCTCCGTAAACCACACCACCTCCGAACAACAAACGCTTGTCGGCGGTTAAGCGAAAGTAGTCAAGCAAGTAGTTACAGTCTTCAACGCAGTAGTCACTGGTCAGCACTTGTTTTAACTGCTCATCACTCAAAGGCTGAGTCGCCACCACTTGTGTGCCACACGGAATCGCTTTGTTGCTGATGTTTGGTGCCAAACCACCAAGGTAGGCGTTACCTGCCAGTACCACGTACTTGCTCTTCACGCTGCCTTTCGCCGTTTTCACTACTGGGTTAATACCTTTATCAATCGACACGACCGCCGACTGCTCAAAGATTTGACCACCTAGAGACGTAAACGCAGCAGCTTCACCCAATGCCAGTTTAAGCGGGTGAATGTGACCACCGCGCATATCCAGTAAGCCGCCAGTGTATACTTTAGTGCCTACCGCTTGTTCTACCTCTCCTGCGTCAAGCAGAGTCAGTTGGTCGTTGCCGTAACGCTCCCAGTTCTTCTTATGTTCTTCTAGCCCTTTGAGTTGTTTACTGTTCAGTGCCGTGAACAAGCCGCCTTGCTTGTAATCACAGTTGATGTCGTATTTGTCGATCAGGCCACGGATGATATCGCCGCCTTCAAAAATCATATCGCACAGAGCTTTGGCTTGGTTTTGGTCGTAACGGCTTTCAATCACGTCAACATCTCGGCTGTAGCTGTTAACGATTTGGCCACCGTTACGACCAGTTGCTCCAAAGCCCACTTTTGCGCTTTCTAGCACAACGACTTTAAAACCTTTTTCTGCAAGGTGTAGTGCAGAAGAAAGACCAGAAAATCCCGCACCGACTACACACACATCGCACTCGATGTCGTTTTGCAACTGTGGGTATTCCGGCATGTTTGGCACAGAGTGCGCGTAGAACGAATCCGTATGCTTGTTCATAGAACTATTCCTTTATTTATCGTAATCGTCAGCAGGCTTAAGGATGGAGGCGAATCCAAGTGGTTTTGGTTTCGGTGAATTTTTCAATCGCGTGGAGAGACTTGTCTCGACCGTTTCCGCTCATTTTGAATCCACCAAATGGAACCGTCATGTCACCTTCGTTATAGTTGTTGACCCAAACCGAGCCGGCTTGCAGTCGTTTTGCTACGCGATGAACGCGGTTGATATTGCTACTCCAAAGTGCAGCACCTAAGCCGTACTTCGAATCGTTAGCGATCTCAATTGCTTGCGCTTCGTCTTTGAATGGAATGACACACAGCACCGGACCAAAAATTTCCTCTTGGGCGACACGCATCTTGTTGTCGACGTTGTCTAAAATGGTTGGGGAAACAAATGCGCCCTGCCCATCGACATCGCCGCCACAACGTACGTTTGCACCTTCTGATTCACCCAACGAGATGTATTCCAATACTTTTGATTTATGATCTTGGTCGATGAGCGCACCCATTGATGAACTTGGGTCCATTGGGTCTTTTGGCGTGAACGCTTTCGACGCTTGAATAACTTTTTCTATAAACTGCTCTTTGATGCTTTCGTGAACAAGCAGGCGGGTTGCCGCGACGCACACCTCACCTTGGTTGTAGAAACACCCTGCGGCGGTTTCTGCTGCTACGCGGTCTAAATCATCACAATCTTCAAACACGATGTTCGCGTTCTTGCCGCCCGCTTCTGCAAACACGCGCTTTAGGTTGCTCTCACCCGATCTGACCATCAGTTGACCTGCAATGCGCGTCGAGCCTGTGAAGGCGATGCAGTCTACGTCTTGGTGTTTCGCCAGCGCGTCGCCAGCTTCATGACCAAAACCCGTAATGACTTGGAAAACGCCTGTTGGTAAGCCCGCTTGAGAAGCAAGTTGACCTAGAAATATCGCGGTGAGAGAAGATTTTTCTGACGGTTTTAGAATCACGCTGTTACCAGCGGCTAAAGCAGGACCAAGCTTCCAGCACGCAAGCCAAAGGGGGAAGTTCCACGGTACAACCGCAGCAACCACACCAATTGGTTGATGAGAAATAAAAGCGTGTACATCTTTTTCGGTTGGGGCAACTTCGCCGTATACTTTGTCGATTGCTTCTGCGTACCAGCGTAATGCACTCGCCGCGCCAGGAATATCGGTAGAGAAGCTGTGAGAGATAGGCTTACCGGTATCAAGCGTTTCTAGCAGAGCCAATTCTTCTTGGTTTTGATCAATCAAGTCAGCAAACTGTTTAAGCACTGCTTTGCGATGAGCTGGGCTGCTCTCGCTCCACTGACCGGATTGAAATGCTTGGCGAGCGTATGAAACCGCGAGATCAACATCTTCATTTTGGCAACGGGCGATTTCGGTGAATATCTCATCTGTTGCTGGGTTAACTACCGGGATGGTTTGCCCTGTTAAAGCGGCACTGTATTCACCGTTAATGTACGCCCTGTTTTCGATGTTTAGATTGTTTTTTAGTTCAATCCATTGCTCTTGGGTTTTCATACGCTCTCCTTGTGATCACACAAGGCAAGCCCCCACTAAAATGTGGTTGGCGTATGCGCACTTATCATTCGACAAGCCTTGTCTGTGTGATTTGTAAATCGATGGGGCTTCGTCGTATCAATAATGTACGACTCGCCCGCTGTTATGACATGAGATTGCCCTTTATATTCCAGAGTGATTTCACCCTCTAATACGGTGCCAATCTCTTCGCCTTCGTGTTTGATTTCTGCCGCACCAGTGGTTCCATAAGGTGCGTATTCCTCGATCAAGAATCCGATGACTTGATCTTTGTCGCCATTCGTTACCAGTTTCATGGACACCGTCTCGCTCCCGATTTCCACAAGATCTGACGGCTTGATGACTACTTTCACTTCATCGTTCGAAGGTTGTTCAAAAGTGAAAAACTCTGATAACGATAAAGAAAATACATTAACGATTTTTTGTAGTGAGCTGACCGACGGGCTCACTTTGCCATTTTCAATGGATGAGATTGCACTGTGGGTAATACCAGCGCGCTCGGCTAGTTCCCTTTGTGACAATCCATGTTTTTTTCGTAACTGAACAATATTTTTACCAATCTCTTGATTGTCCATTCATACAGCTCCAAACGTTTAACGAGAGGTAGCCATCATAAATTCATTGAACAAAATTTGAGAGAAATGATTGGTTTTTGCTTCCCATTCTGGGTGCCACTGCACGCCAACGAAAAATTTTTGATTAGGGAGACTAAATGCTTCTACCAAGCCATCCGGGGCTTTAGCTTCTACTTGTAATAGAGGAGCAAGCTGATCGACGCCTTGGTTGTGTAGTGTGTTCACTTCAAAGAAGGTGGTGTTTTCCCAATGATTTTGCACCAGCCATTGTTCAAATAAGCTCTGCTTTTGAACTAGCACAGCGTGTGCTGGCGCGTATTTTTGTTCGAAATCTTCAACAGGCGCTTCACGATGGTCATTGAAGCCGGAGTCATGAACAGCTGGGTTTAATGAGCCGCCTAGTGCAACATTCATCTCTTGGAAACCGCGACAGATACCAAGGCACGGAATGTTTTGGTCTACCGCGTGACGAATTAACGTCAGTGATAGTTCATCACGTGCTTCATCTTTATGGCTTTCTTCATGTGTTGCACTGTATCGATGCGGAGCAACATTCGAATGACTACCAGGAAATAGGAAGCCATCACACATGTCTAATATGGTGGCTACGTCATCTCCCGACATTTCTGGAGCTAACATAATCGGTAGCCCTCCAAAATCCTTAACGGCGCGTAAGTAAAAATCGTTGACCGCTTGTATCTGATAGCCACCCAACTCTTTAGCGCAGCTAACCACACCAATGATGGGTTTGTGTGTATCTGCCATGATATGTCCGTGTTCAATTTATTTAACACAAACCCTACAAACCATGTACAAAATTATCAACACAGATGACCATTATTATCGTCACAACGTGATCCGACGCACTTTTTAGGCTTCAAAACTGAATATTTATGCTCATTATATTGAACAAAACAAAACCAACTGTTACAAAATAGTTAACAGAAAGACATAAAAACCAGCCGTTAAACATCAAAAACACAGTGTAAGTGCATGTTTAAATTAAAAATAACCTGAAAAACAAACAACTCGTTCAGAGTGCTGTAATTTATTTGTTAATTTGGTTATTTCTAATTTCTACTCGTCAGGCTATTTGGAGAAGAAAATGGAATCGTATCTACAGGAAGTACAAAATTTTAAACAAAAATGGCCCGATATTGAATTTATCGATCTCATCTTTACCGATATAAATGCCACCCCAAGAGGAAAACGCATCCCGATAGATGCTCTAGAAAAACTGAATAAAGGTGTTGCCCTCCCCCTTTCGACCATCACCCTAGATACCAAAGGTAACGTCGTTGAAACGGCCGGGTTGGGAGAAGATCTCGGAGAGCCAGATAATCTCTGCTATCCAATCAGCGGCACCTTAATGCCGACGGCAAAAGAACAAGTTGGTCAGCTACTGCTTAGTATGATGGATGAAACCGGGCAGCACCCTAACCCACTGTTCATCCGAAACATTCTCGCTTCTATATTGCAAACACTGCATGCTAAAGACCAATATCCTTGTGTCGCGCTCGAGCTGGAGTTCTATTTAATAGACAAAACCCGCGGCGAAAATGGCGAACCATTAACGGCAATTAACCCCACGAAAAAAACTCGAGAAAAAGATACCGAGGTTTACGACCTTGATGGACTAGATGACTACGCTGATTTCTTGGCCGACCTTAATCGAATTGCATTAGAACAAGGTTTAAACACTTCCGGAGCCCTATCTGAATCGGCACCAGGGCAGTTCGAAATCAACTTCAACCATTCTAAAGATGTACTTCGAGCATGTGATGAAATCATCATCGCAAAACGCTTGATTCGCCAGGTCGCTCATCAGCACGGATTTGACGCCACATTTATGGCGAAACCTTTTAGTGAGCAAGCGGGTAATGGCATGCACATTCATCTCAGCTTGGTTGATACAGATGGTAACAACCACTTTAGCCAATCAGACGGTCAAGCGAGCGCCTTCTTCTATCAAACCATGGCAGCGATGCTGTCACAAACATCCGATGCCATGGCCCTAATCTGTCCTAACGTTAACTCTTACCGTCGCTTTGTTCCTGGCGCTTACGTCCCAACCAAAGCCGATTGGGGAGAAAACCACCGCGGTGTTGCGTTGCGTGTGCCTATCAGCGATAGCAAAAATCGCCGTATAGAGCATCGTATAGCAGGCGCTGACGTTAACCCATACATTCTCGCTGCAGTAGTACTTTCCGCAGTATTAGCGAGTGAAAGCTACACCAAAGATCAATGTCCACCGACTCTCAGTGATGATGCAATTGAGTTACCTCTGCGTATGTCAGAAGCTCTAGAGCGACTGGAGCACAGTGAGCTAGCTCAATACATCTCAAGAGACTTTATCGATTTGTATCTAGCTTGCAAACAGAGTGAACTCGCAGAATTTGAGCGAGCGATTACTCCATTGGAAATCGACTGGATGTTGCACTCGGCATAAACAAAGGAAATG